>JAHILJ010000019.1 GCA_018897135.1 Nanobdellota archaeon
AGCTTCTTCCATCCCCACAGCCAACTTCTAATACTTTAGAGTTTTTAGAAATATTTTTTCTTAAAAATTCTTTTTCTCCATCTAACCATTCTTTGTATGATTTTGGCATGTCTTTTAAAACTTTTTCCCAATAATCAATATTTTTTTTCATTTCCATTTTATTTCATCAAAACCCCCATCTTTCTTAATTTATTTAAGTCGTTTTTGTAAAGTTCACGAAGGTCATTTATTTCAAATATTTTTAAGATGATTCTGTCAAAGCCAGGACCCCATGCAAGAACAGGAATTGGTTTTCCTAATAAGGGTTCTGTAACTTCTGGTCTGAAAATTCCTGCTGCAAAAACTTCGACCCATTCTTTTTTTTCTTCATTCCAAACTTCGCCTTCTAAACTTGGTTCTGTGTATGGAAAATAAGCTGGTCTAAATCTGACTTTTTCAAAGCCCATTTTTTTTGCAAATTCTTTTAAGTAACCAAGTAAATGTCTAAAGTTTGCGTTTGGGTCGACGACAATTCCTTCTGTTTGGTTGAATTCAAATCCGTGTTTCCAGTCAACTGTTTCGTTTCGGAAACATTTTCCAACTGCAAAGAATTTTTGTGGGAGTTTGTTCAAATCTAATTCTGAAAGTGTTTGAGAGGACAATGAGGTTGTGTGTGTTCTAAGCACAAGTTTTTTTGCTTCTTCTTCGTCCCAGAGGTATCTCCATCCTTTGCTTCCTTTAACTCCTTTTTCATGTGCATCTTTAATTTCTTTAACAATTTTCTTTTCAGGAAGTTTTGTTTTTTTATCTAAAAAGAAAGTGTCTTGCATTTCTCTAACAGGATGATCTTGGGCTGTGAAAAGTGCGTCGAAATTCCAGAACGAACTTTGAATCATGTTTCCGACCATTTCTTTAAAACCCATTTCTGTCCAAATTTTTCTTGCATAGTCACAGGATTGATTTACAAAATGTCTTTTTCCTCCGTAAATTGCAGGAACATGCGAAGTCACGTCGTATCTTCGGAATTTCTTCCCTTTCCAATTTTCTTGTTTTAAAAATTCAGGTGTGATTTTTTCAATAAGGTTTTCAGGATTTGTTTTTAATGAAATTATTTTTTTGCCCAAATCTGTTATTTCTATTTTTGTTGTTTTTTTGTCTTGAATTTGAATTAGTTCTTTTCTATTTTGTAAAGATTTTAAAGCAAATTGTTGTTCAGGAGAAAGTGTGTCAAGGTCGAGCGGGAGCAATTCTAAAAAAAGTTCTTCTAAAGATTTTCTTGAAATTTCTTCTTTGTTTGCATTGAAAATTATTTTTCCATTTTTTAATTCTATTAAAACTTTTTTCTTCAAAGCCCCTAAAGCTGCACGGAATTCGTCTTGTGATAGTTTGCTTTCTTTTTGTGCTTCTGGAATTAAAATAATTCTTTTTTCTTCTAACAAACTTAATAATCTTCTTTCAGGCAAACCCTTTTTTCTGTAAAGCGCGCCGTTCAAACCGATTTCAACAATTTTCTTTTTTTCAGTTGCCAAAGAAATTATTTTCTTTTTTTTCAAATATTTGAAAGCTCTTAAAACAGAAACTTTGTCTAAGTTTGATTTCCGACAAATATCATCTAGGTTTTTTTCTTCAAGATGAGGCAAGATTTTCCGTTCGTTTGGTGTTAATGATTCAATGAGTTTTTGTATGTCCATTTTTTTAGAAAGGAAGTTGGGTTAAAAAATGTTTTTGTTGGTGATTGGTTTGTTTGTAATATATTTTAATAGTCAATTAAAAATTAGTTTGTAATTATGCTCAAATTAATATAACTTCAAAATCGCCTTTCCAGATTTTTCCGTGCTAAAATTATTAATGTGAAAAACTTAACAAAGTTAGTTTTGAACTTTTGGTTGTGAATGAAATGAACCAAATTTATATATAAATGAGTGGGGGAATACAGATCCAGGTTTATGGCAATGTGATTGGGATGCAACAAGTGTTTATGGTCGTTCAAGTTGGCCAATATATGATATGGATGCAATTTGTTGCTCACATAACTAAAACAATTTATTTATTTATTATTTTCTTTTTCTTATTTTTTATTGCATCTTGGAAAGCTCTGTTTTAGAATTAATTCTTGCCAAAAAGATTATAAACTTGTCTTTTTTTATTTAATTATGGAATTAAAAGAATTAAAATCAAAGGTTAGAAAAGTTTTGAAAAAGCATGGAGTAGTGAGAGCAGGGTTTTTTGGAAGTTATGCAAGAGGGGAGCAAAAGAAAAATAGTGATGTGGATATTTTGATTGAAGTTAAAGGAAGAAAGTTTAGTTTGTTTGATTTAGTTGAATTAGAAATGGAAATTGAAAAAGCATTGAAAAAAAAAGTAGATTTATTAACTTACAAGGGAATTAATCCTCGTTTAAAAGATTACATCTTATCAGATGAAATAAAAATAATATGAAAAAA
>JAHILJ010000020.1 GCA_018897135.1 Nanobdellota archaeon
AGCTTCTGTAGGATTTGATGCAATAAAATATGCAAAAAAGAATTTCATTAACTGCGTTTTAATCGACACTGCTGGACGAATGCACACTGAAAAAAACCTTTTAAAAGAAATTGAAAAAATCTCAAAAGTTTGCAAACCTGATTTAAAACTTTTTATCGGAGAAAGCATTACCGGAAACGATGCAATAGAACAAGTAAAAAGTTTTGACTGGGCAATTGGAATTGACGGAATAATTTTAACAAAAGCAGATATTGATGAAAAAGGCGGCACAGCATTGTCTGTCGGCTATGTCACAAAAAAACCAATTCTCTATCTTGGAACAGGACAACTTTATGATGCTATTGAAACTTTTGACAAAAAGAAATTTATTGAGAAGTTGGGATTATGAATTTTTGTGTAATCTATGCGATTTTATTAAGTGCATTTGAAAATCGCCATTCCACAATTTGAGGAAGTTTCTAAAAGAAAACCTCTTTTATAGAAGAGCGAAAAAAAGACCAATAATCCATTAAAACTTAAAACCCTCGAATATAACAATACTTAAAAACCAACAAAATCATTCAATTTCAAGATAAACTCAAATATTTCTTATTTCTAAAATGATAAATAAACCAAAACCACTTGAAAGAAAAGTTATAGCCAGTCCTGAAAACTATTTCCCAACATCTCCAAGCCTTGAAATAGTTGGAACATTTAATGCCGGAGCAGTTGAAATAAAAAATAAAAAGGGAAACTTAGAAAATTGGCTCTTGGTAAGGGTTGCACAAACTCCGATTCAAGAAAACACCAATGAAATTAAATTGCCTTATTTTAAAATTCCAAACAAAGAAAACCAAGAATTACAAATAGGATTTGATAAATATTTAAAAAAAGATATAATAAAAGAAACAAAAAAAGATGTAATTATCTTAGGTGAAAAAAACCAAGAACCAAGATACAGAATGAAACACCTCTCTCTCCCAATGTTATTAAAACTTGATTCAAAAGGGAATATAATTGAAAGGCAGCAAAAACCAGCAATTTATCCTTCCTATGAATATGATAGATTTGGTATAGAAGATTTAAGAATTACTCCTTTTGAAAATGAAAATTTTTTATTAACTTATGTTGTTCCGCACAGAAAATTTGGAGTTTCAACAATGGCATTAATGACAAAAGATTTCAAAGATTATAAAACGTTTTCAACAAATAATACGCCTCGCCCAATAATCCCAAATGTTAAAGATGTAGCCTTTTTTCCAGAAAAAGTCCCTAGCCCTTCAGAAACAAGTATTATAAAAAAAGGAGAAAAAATTTATGCTACTTACATAAGACCTAATGCTTTTAAGGAAGTAAGCGAGGCAGGAATCTGGATTTCCTATTCTCCTGATTTAATTCATTGGGGGCAAGAACACAGATTAACCCCTGAAGATGGCCCAACAACAGGATCCGGAACCCCCCCAATAAAAATAGGTAACAAATGGTTGGCAGCATATCATGAAACAAGAAAGATTAAAAAAAACCAAAATGAATATGTAACAAAAATAATGATGATGGATGCAAAACACCCTTGGAATAATTTTAGAAGTTCAGACATATTAGAAACAAGAAAAGATTATCGAGGGCTTCTTCCAGAAAATGGATATGTTGAAGAAGTTGTATTTGCAAGTGGATTAACAATCAATGATGGAATAATCACAATCTATAGTGGAATTGGAGATAAATGGTTAGCATATTCAAGATATTATGCTGAAGATTTAATTAAATTTGTAAATCCTTCAATAAAGAAAAATTATTTTTAAATCAACAAAAAATAATAAACCCGAAAACTTATTAACTCTTAAACTACTTCTAAAAACATGCTAGAAAGATTAGGCGAAGTACTTAGAAAAGCAACAAACAAAATAGCAAATGCTATATTTCTTGACAAAAACCTTGTTGATTCAATTATCCGAGATTTGCAAAGAGCCTTGATAGAAGCAGATGTAAATATTTCTCTCGTAAAAGAAATCAGCGACAAAATCCGAAAAACCGCACTTGATGAAAGAATTAAACAAATTGACAAAAAAGAACATCTTATCAAACTTCTTCATGACGAACTTGTGAAAATTCTTGGAAAATCTAAACAACTAAAATTAGAAACAAAACAAAATCGAATAATGCTTCTTGGTTTATATGGAGCTGGAAAAACAACAACAATTGCAAAACTTGGAAACTATTTTGCAAAGCGGGGGAAAAA
>JAHILJ010000021.1 GCA_018897135.1 Nanobdellota archaeon
ATCTTAATTATTTTCTTAAAATTTTGGCTTGACGAAGTTTGGCAAAATTCATTAAATGTGAACAAAGTGAACCAAATTTATATTTATAAAAATTATTGTGCTAAATTAACACTGACCAGCAGATGTTGTTCCTGTTGTTTCCCAACCAAAATAAGGTGAAGGAGTTTGAGAATCTAAACTTAATGCACATTCTTCAGGAACATTTGTAAATGCCTGGCAAACAGTATCTAAATATGCAGCAGCGCTTCTTCCACTACTTACAATCATTCCATTAATAACTAAAGTTGGACTTCCTTGAACACCATATTCTTGACTTAATTTAGAATCTGCATCATAATATTCCTCTGCTTTTCCAGAATTAACACAAGTATTAACTTTTGTTTCATCAACTCCAGCTTTTTTCATACAAGCACTTGGATCATTACCATTTTTAATATAACCGCCTTCATCAACTCCATCTCCTTCAAGGAAACATTCTAAATAATCTAAATATTTATCAGCTTGTTCTTCTCTAATACAAACTTGTCTAGGTGTTTCTGTTTCTTCTGGCTCGTGCATAAAATAATGAACAAATCTAATTTGCGCATCAAGAACATCACTAAATTCCTTCATCAGAGGGATAAAACCTTTTTCAGCTTGTGTTCCATATGGACAATGGGTCATAATAAATAATTCAACAACAGGTTTATTTGACTTAACAATTTCTTGTTCAGATTCTTGTTCAGGTTCTACTTCATTTTTTTCTAAAATAGAAATTAAAGAATTACCAATAATATATCCTGTTTTAGTAACATAAAAAGGAACTTCTTCATCTTCATAAATTGTATTAATTTTATACATTCCTCCAACTTTATTAATACTTTGTAATTCAAATCCAGAATACCCCACAGAATCTAGATAACTAATTAGGCCTTCTCCAGCATCATCAGCAGAAATTGATTTTCCTGTAAGTCCTCCTGTAAAACCTGTAACAATAAGAATTAATGCAAAAACTCCAAGCACAATTGTTGAAACAATCCAAGGATTATCTCTAAAACTTTCTGTCAAGTTTCTCTTTTTTTTAGAATGAACTTTTTCTTCTTCTTTATGTTCTTCCATTTTAAATTTAAACAAAATCCTTTTAAAAATATTGTGGTTCTAAAATTATATTAATTTCTTAATTCCATTTACAATTTTTCTTTCAATAGAAGGACCCCTGTAAACTTCGCTTGAAATATTTTCTTCAGGAACAGCACAAATTTTTCCAAATGATTTCGGGATAACATTATATTCACTTAATTGAATTTCAGTTCCATTCAAAGTTTCAAATGACACAACACCTACATTTTTTGCATATCTTCTGTAAATTGTTGCTTCATCTGAAATTGAATCATATCCTTCTTTTTCAAGAACAAACTTAGAATAGTCCTTTGCTTTCCAACAATCACCAAAGGGTTTATTGCATGCTAAAAAATTCTGCCTGTCAACATAAGAAATTTCTTCGGTTATAGTTCCAGTGATTTCTGGATGGTCTTCTACAATAACTTTTGAATTTCGAGTGGAAAATGTTGAATTAATTCTCATATTATTTGAACCCATTTTTATTGGACCATCAAAATAAACAGCACCGATTTCAGGAGAATTAAAACCATAATAACAATAATTATTTCCAGAATAACCAAGATATTGTTCTAATCCAGAAATATCTGTTGCAACTAAAAGTTCTTTTCCATTAACTTTTTTTGTCCCAGAAATTCTGAAATCAAGATTATAATTTTCATATTTATAACGCCAACTATTTCCAGGTTTTGTAGGAAATAAATCTTCAAAATCTACTGAATTGCTCCTACTTCCATAAGAAACAGGAAACAAAACTAAAAAAGGCGATTCTGTTGGAGAAGCATAAATAGAAAAATATTGATATTTATTTATATCTGTCACCCCAGGAATTTGATTATAAGCATCCATTGTTAAATCCAAGTTATCTAAAATAGAACCTGTTTTTGCAAAAAAAGCTGTTGCAGAAAATGCTGCTGGAAATGCAAAACCAGCTACAAAACTTCCACCTTTTAAAATTGTATTAAAATCTTTAAGACTCTCAAATGACCAATCAGCAAGATAAACAAAACCTGGCAAATCATCTGCTTTACCTGAATACCATTCTGGCAAATCCAAACCTAATTTTTGCAATACCACGTTAGTCCCACTACCCAAATCATTAGCAAGAGATAAAAGAATTTCATTAAGCCCTGTCTTTTTTGCAAGAAAAGATTCTGGAGAAAAGAAAGTAGGCATAAATCTTTTCTGAGGGTCATTTACTAAAACAGCGAGGCTATTGAAAACATCCTCTTTATAGGCAATAGTTTCTAATCCACTAATTAAATTCCTATTCTTATCATGGAAATAAATGTTATAATAATCTTCTCCATCTTGAAAAGACAAATTTCCTGAATTACCTGTTGTTTTTTTCTGTAAAGAATATTTCGGCTCTTTATATGGAATAGAATTCACATCAGGAACATAATCATCAAAAGAATTTGAAGGCGAAGTTATTTTTGGCTCACAACGATTAAGAAATATTGAAGGAACAGAAATTCCTGCTCCAAGAATTACAGATGTTTTAATAAATTCTCTCCTCTCCATTTTAATCTAAAGAAAACATGCTTTAAAAAAATTTAGATATTTATTCCCCACCCTCTAATTCTTCATAAACCGTTTTTGCTGCAACAGCACCTTCTGCACAAGCTGTAATAATTTGCTTAAAAGAATTATTTGTAACATCGCCTGCTGCGAAAATTCCAACGACATTTGTTCTTTGCTCTTTATCCACAACAATGTAATCTTTTTCTAATTTTAATTTTAACTTTTTAGCAAGTTCAATATTTGGGACACTTCCAATTTCAACAAACAAGCCATCAACTTTTAATTTTTCTTTTTCATTAATTTCAACTTCTTCAAGTTTTCCAGTTCCAATAAGTTTTGTAACAACTGAATTAAATAAAGGTTTAATCTTTTTTTCTTTTTCTAATTGCTCAATCCAAATTGGCTCTGCTTTTGTAAAAGAATCTTTTCTGTAAATAACATAAACTTGTTTTGCATGTTTAGCTAAAAGCAAAGCAGAAGTAATTGCAGCGTCGCTTCCTCCAACAATTCCAACTATTTTATCTTTGTAAAAAGTAGAATCACAAGTCGCACAATAACTCACGCCTTTTCCCATAAATTCTCTTTCATTTTCCAATTGCAATCTTCTTCTTTCAGAACCCAAAGCCAGAATCAATTTTTTTGCAAAATATTTTTCTTTGTACGTAGCAATTTCAAAACCATTTTTATTATTAATATCTAAAACTTCTTCAAACTTTATTTCAACCCCAAGCTCTTTCACTTGATCCATCATTTTTTTCATTAATTCAAAACCAAGAATTTTTCCATAAGAAGGGAAATTACAAACTTCATATGCTTCACCTGCTAATCCTCCAGGAAGTTTTCCAATAACCAAAACATTTAGTTTGTATCTTGCAGCATAAACTGCAGCTGTTAGCCCTGCCGGGCCTGCCCCAATTATTATTAAATCATATTTTTTCATAACATATAAAAACCAGCACACATTATAAAGTTTATGAAAGAAGAAGTGATAAAAATTCTACACAAAGCATTAAAAGAAATGGATGTGAGTTTAAAAAAACAAGAAATAGAAAAATTTTTAGAAATTCCACCTTCTACAGAAATGGGAGATTATGCTTTTCCATGTTTTTTTCTAGCTGAAAAATTAAAACAAAATCCAAAACAAATAGCACTTCAAATCCGAGAAAAAATAACCCAAATACAAGTAAACTTCGAGGACATTCAAACTTCTGGACCTTATGTAAACTTTTTCGTAAACAGAAAAGATTTAGCACGACAAATTGTCTGGGATGCAATAACACAAAAAGAAAACTTTGGAAAAGGGAAAATCGGAAAAGGGAAAAAAATAGTTGTAGAGTTTTCATCACCAAATATTGCAAAACCTTTTGGAGTTGGA
>JAHILJ010000022.1 GCA_018897135.1 Nanobdellota archaeon
CTTTTATTTTCTTTGCTTGAGAAGAAGAAGGAATTTTTATTGGAATTTTCTTTAAATCAACTCCTTTCAAATCTAAATAATTTCCCTGCAAATGCGAAGCTCCAAAATAAGTTTTATAATAAAAATCAATTAATTTAGAGTTAATTATTCCGAGTAAAACTTTAAGAGAAATTTTGTTTTCATTTAATTTAATATAATAAACCCTATCAATTAAATTTAAGTTTTGTTCATCTAAACTCGCCTTTAAACTTAGAACTGTTCGAGGCATTATAATTTTCTCTCCTTCAAATTTTTTAGATTTGTTTATGTTTAATATTTTATCGTATCTTAAAAATTCTCCATTCCATTTATGAAAATATCTTTTAATATCTCTTCCACGAAGAGCTTTTTTAGAATTTATTATTTCTTCTTTTATAACATATTCTTTTTGGATTGGAGGAATAACCCCCCTATAAACTTCTGCTAATTTTCCCAATTCTAAAGAATCTTCTTTAATCTTATTACAAAGTTCTTCTACATTTCCTTTAATTTCTAATGAAATTATCTTTTTAGAATTCTCTTCAAAACTAGAAGGATTTAATTTTTCATAACAAACTGCTGGACCTGAAAGAATAATGGAATTTCTAACATCTCTCAAAATTTTAATTTCTTCTCTATCAAGAGATTTTTGTAATATAAATATAACAGGATAAATTCCAACACCTTTGAAAACTTCTAAATTTGAAACATCTAAAATATTTTTGAAATGAGTGTTCTCAATAATAAATTCTCTTAATTTTAATCCATAATCTGAAATTAAAAATTTATTGGGATTAATAAACCCAAGTAATCCTTTTTCTTTTAAAATTTTTATTGCTTTTTCTATAAATAATATGTATATGTCATATTGGTTGGATGCAGAAACATAATTCTTTGAAAAATACTTTTTGTCATCTGGTTTTAATAATTGGCTTCTAACATAAGGCGGATTCCCGACGACAACATCAAACCCACCGTCTCGGAAAACATCTGAAAACTGGGCGTTCCAATTAAATGCTTTGTCGTAACTTGAATCAGAAATTAAACTATTTCCATTCTTAATATTGTCTTTCATATTTGGCAAAATCTTCTTTCTCGTCTCTCTTGTTTCTTCTTCCAAAATCTTCAACAGCAAATTAAGCTGTGCAAGTTCAACTGCTTTCTCATCTAAATCAACACCATAAATACAATTTATTAAAATTGTTGCTTTTTCTCCTAAACTTAATTTTTCTTTCCACTCTTGAAAAGCATGTGTATATTTCTTTGACTTTTCACCATTCTTTAATCTTTCTTCAACGATATTAATTAATTCCTGAAATGCACAAATTAAAAAACTTCCAGAACCGCACGCAGGGTCAACCACCTTAACATTCAAAACTTCGTCTAAAGATTTTTCTTTACAATATTCCCCAACTGTATTTTTAACAATATAATCAACAATATAAGAAGGAGTGTAATAAATCCCCATCTTTTTCCTTTTTCCGCTTTCTAAATCTAACCTAACTCTTTTTTCTGTTCCTCTTAAAACAACACCCAAATACTGCTCATAAATACTTCCAAGTAAATCAACAGGAATTTCGTCAAACATATATCTTTCTTGTTGATGTTGTGTTCCATAATATAAACCCCTTATAACTTTTGCAAGAACATTATTATCAAAAAAACCTTCTTTTTCTAAAACTCCTTCTGCAAATAATTTGGAATTATAAGTTAAATCAAATCTTTTAAACTGAGATTTTAAAACTGCCCAAAGGTTCATATCAGTAAGTCCTTTTTCAACATCTTTAATAATCTTTAATAAAAAATCTTGTGCTTCTAATCCTCTATCTTCCACACTTCTCATAAAAATTAATCTATCAATTAAAATCTGGACAATTTCATCTATATGTGAATTTTCTAATTGCATTCTTTTACTTTTCAAATCTTTAGACAATAATTTCCTAAACTCAAGCAAATCTGCAAGAATACTTTCATCAATTGGTTTATTAATTCTTTCATCTTTTGCAGAAAGCAATTTATTTATTTCATCTTTTTCAAAACTTTCTTTAGATAAAAGCCAAAGCAAATTAAACTTTTCAACAAAATCTTTGGCTTCAATAATAAAATTTGCACCTTCTTTTTTTAATAAATTATTATCAATTCTCTTAATATTAGACAAAGCGTGATAAACACGAAGATATTTAAAATTAGTTAAAACAGAAAATTTAATTTTACGATGATAAGCATAAGAAACTGCTTGCCTACCTTCTTTTTCTTCTAAATGAACATTTGTTGCTTTTGTCTCAACAACAAGTTTATCTTGATTTCCAAGCTTCAATATATAATCTGCCCGACCTTTCAAAACTCTTTCTTCTTTAAAGATTTCTTCTCTTTCCCAACCAAGAAGTTCCAATAAGGGCTCTATGAATCTAAATTTAATTTGTTCTTCTTTCATAGAATCAAGTTCCCCCTTAGAATAAGATTCAAATTTTTCAACTAACTTCTTAACTTTCTCTTTTGCTATTTCTTTATCTACCATAAACTTTATTAGAATTCAAACATTAAAAAACTTCTCATAACAAAATTTCCCCCCCCCTAAAAAAACAATTCATAAATAACTCCAAGAATAAAAATCAAACTAAATAATATAATTATAAACCAATTAATTGGAACAGAATATTCTGGTTTTCTGTCGCCGTGTTTTTTTGCTTTTTTAACCATCATTAAAATTAAAATCCCTGAAGCTCCAGCAGAAATTACTCCTCCAATACCTAAAAGTTTTGTAAATGAAAAAATATCCCAAATTCTTGTAATTAAAAAAATCACAATCGGGATAAGGGTAGTCAAAATCCAAGCTTTTCTTTTTTTCATTCTTTCATCAAACATGAAATTGTGCTGAAGAGCATTTCCTAAAGAAAGATAAGATGTAAACATTGTAAAAATACCAAGCAAAATAAAAACTTTCCCCAAGGCCAATGTTGCAATTTGAGGTGTGTTCGCCCCCATATATCCAACAACAATAAGTGCAAACAAAATATAAAAAACAACTGGAATAAAAGTTCCAAAAAGCAAAACTTTTTTCATCAACTTTTCATTTTTATGTAAAACAACCTTAACTTCAGGAATTGCAGAAAAGCTCATCAATGAAAAAAGAATAACACCAAAAGGAAGAAAAATATTTCCAATATTAAAATAATATAAATTAGCCAAATTAACATCTTTAACAAAAATTAAAAAAATCAAAGCAAGCAAACCTAAGACAATCCCAACCCCAATTTTCTCAAATTTTTTTAAAGTCCTCATTCCTCTCCACAAAAACCCAGCCATTAAAACAGAAAATAAAACCCCCAATATTGTAGAATAAACACCTTCTCCAAAAATTAAAAAACTCAAACTCTCACCAACACCTAAAATATACGCTACAATTGCAGAATAAATTCCAAAAAGAGTTGCAAATTCCATAAGATGCCCGCCTTTCTTTCCTAAATATTTTCTAGCATAACCAGGAATCTGATGATTTGATTTTGTCCTTAAAGAAATTTCTCCTAAATACAAATGAACAGTTAACATCATTAAACCTACAAAAATAATATAAGCAAATGCAACAAAAAACCCTGCCTTAGAAGCAACATAGGGAATACCCAACACCCCTGCACCAATGCAGGTACCAATTAAAATAGACACTGCTGAATAAAACCTCTTTTTTTCTTGATTCATTTTAAACAGGCTCGGAGGGAATCGAACCCTCATCGACCGGGCCGAAACCGGACATTCTATCCATTAAACTACGAGCCTATAAAAAATCAATACAAGTTACATTTAAATATTTTGATATTTTGGTAAAAACATGCCATTAAAAAAACACCACAAGTGGATGATAGGAAGTTTCACAACATTAGTGATAATTTTCATGATAACAACAGGGATTTTATTAAATGCAATAATTGTAAATCAAGCTTTAAACCACAATGAAATAAGCAACAGAGTAACAAATCTCCAACTTGAAAGCCAATCAAAATTCAATGACTTAACTTCTTCAGTAATTAAATTAGAAAAATCATTTAATTTAATAGAACAGGACTTATATGAAACTCAAGGAATACTTGAACAAAACCAGCAAGAACTAAACGAACTAAAAGCTTCTGTTGACGACGATTTTTCAGGCATAATAGAAAATGCAATAGAATCTGTTGTAACAATTGTAACAGACATAAGTCAAGGAACAGGATTTTTAATTGAAGAAAGCGGTTATGTTGTAACAAACGCACATGTAATGGAAAATGCGCGAAGCGCCGGAATCTACACTTACGACGGAGAAATGCATCAAGTTTCTTTAATCGGAACAAATTCAGAAATGGACGTTTGCTTGTTGAAAATACAAGGAACCTACCCTGCTTTAAAATTAGGAAACTCAGACGATGTTTCAATTGGAGAATCTGTAATTGCAATCGGAAACCCGTTAGGCTTACAATTTTCTGTAACAGAAGGAATAATATCAGCAATTCATAGAGAAGGCGCAAACGGGCTTAAAGCATATTTCCAAACCGACGCTGCACTAAACCCAGGAAACTCAGGAGGCCCATTAGTTGACAAACAAGGCAAAGCAATTGGAATAAACAATTTCAAAACCAGCGAAGGTGAAAGTTTGGGCTTCGCACTTGAATCAAACTGGCTTAAAGATGTTGTGAATGAAATTTATTTTGAAAAAGAAGGCGGGATGTTGGTTTAATAAAATCTATTTTTATAACAATTTAAAAATTCTGTTGAATCTAAAGAACCACCATTATCTAAATCATATTTTTGTAAAAGTTCATAAAAATTCTTTTGAGTTTGAATTTCTTTCTGAACTTGTTTTTGAGTTTGAAGTTCAGACCACTTTTTTGAAGAAGTAATTTTGTTCCCCATAAAAACTAATGAAAGACCTATAATCCCTGCGAGCACAACTCCTGAAAAAGCACAATTAAACATAAAATATTTTATTTCTTTTTCACCATTTAGTTTATGATTCTTCCATTTACTCCTAAAAAGAGCAAAAGGGATTAAAGCGTCCTTTAAACCAACTTCAAACTTGCGTTCTAATTTATTTTCTGTTTTCATTTTCTTATTTTCTCAGAATTCGTCTGAGGCGAATCACCTCCTCAACTCTTTAATTTTAAATTTCCTTTTCATTCAAAAATTTAGTTAAATCTTTCATATCATCTGGTTGCCCTTCAAGTTCGCCGTAATATTTCTCGTCCATAAATTTAAAATAATTCATAATCTTCCCGATATTTTCCTTATAATTTTCAATTCCTGTTTTTCTTGTGAGCATATAAAAACCTTGAGCATATTTTACAATTCCTTCTGTTAAAATTCTTTTTGCAGAATCATCAATTCTATGAAGTTCTGGGATTAATCGAGCCATATCAGAAATTTCTCTTTTTATCCCTTGTTCAATTGTTTCCCTGTTTTTCTTACAACGATAAACTAAACCATGTTCAACTAAACCTTCGGTTAAAGCAATCAAACCTTTCAACATTTTTTCATTAAATCCACATATGGGCATTTTATTTTCTCCTAATTATAAAAGAACAACACCCTTCCTTATTATAAAACCTTTTTCTACATTTTTTACAATATAGCAAAATATATAAAAGAATAGTTCAATATAGTAAAATGGATAAAAAAGATGAACGCATTTTACTTGAACTTATTTCAAATTCAAGAATCCCGATAAACCAACTTGCAAAAAAAGTCGGGCTCAGTAGGGAAGTTGTAAATTACAGATTAAAAAATCTTGCAAAACAAAAAATCATAAA
>JAHILJ010000023.1 GCA_018897135.1 Nanobdellota archaeon
AAATGAAAAAGATATTAAAATTCCACTTTTCAGTCCGATAAAATTTGTTCCTGCTCTGGTTGTTTTTGCTATCTTTATTATTTTTTCTTCCCTAATATCTATTCCATAATAATCTAAAATAGATTTCATTGCATTTGCACCACAATCATAATTGTAACATTGTCTAGAAAAGGGGAATTTTAATATCTTTTTCATTTTTCTCTTTTTAATAGCGGGGGCAGGATTTGAACCATGCGACCTCCGGGTTTCCTATGCGAAATTCTTGTAGGAATGGGAATTCCTTGAATTCACTTATGGGCCCGACGAGCACTCCAGACTGCTCCACCCCGCTTTAATATTTGATATATTGCACAACTTTTAAAGCTTTCCAGATAGATAATTTATCTCATAAATCCTTAAATAATATAAACTCCTTAATTTTTTATGCATAAAAGCAATTACCAATTAATAAAAGAAATAACAAAAACCATAAACAATGATTTTTTAAAAAATTCTATAATTTTTTATAATACTTTACTTGGGACATATAATGCTAGGAAAAAATATCCAGAAAATTTTATAAGGCAAAGACAAATTACAGGAATGATAACTGAAGCCGAGGAAATTGCAGAGCAGCACAAAAAAACACTCGAACTTTTGGTAGAAAAAACTCCTGTGGAAGTTAATGATATTTTATTTAAAAAAATTCAAAAATTAGATTCTAAAAAAATAGAACAAGAAGGAATGTATTTTTATTTGAATAATGCTAAAAAATATGATGATTTATTTAATAAGATTGGAAAAAGATTAGAAATTAAATTAAGTTCTCTTAAAAAGACTTTTAGTAAGAAAAGTTCTGAAAGAGATATAAAGAAAAGTTTTTGTGATGAACAGTTTGCAATGTTAGAAGCAATTCTTTACGAAATCCCGGACTATTTAAAATAAAAACTCTTTTAAATCACATATTTCTTAAATAATCATGCCTCGATCGCATAGTCCCTTCGGTCTTGCTGACGCGAATACTATCGATTAGGCAGAAGAATATGCCTCGATTGTATATGGGTCGCTAAAGCTTCTCGTACGCTCCGAGGTGAATATGCCTCGATCGCATAAGGGTATTGCACCAGATTGCTACGAACAAATTTAGTTTATTCGCAAATATCTGGGTCCGTAAGGACATCCAGGTTCGAGTCCTGGTCGAGGCGTTTATGTTGTCGAAGACAACATTTATTCTCGGGATTCGGACAAATAAGTTTAAAAGAATTTCAAATAGGAAAGTGCGCGAGAAAACTTCGTGTTCTCGCGTGAGAGTCCTGGTCGAGGCGTTTAATTTTAGTAAATCTTATATAAGATATTTGATTCTTTTTTATATGAAAAAAGAAAGACAAACAACGGGGATTATTGCAGTTTGCATCATTGGAGTTATTACTCTATTTTTTTTCCCAGAACCAGAAAGCAACTTTTTAGCATATTTAGGAACAGCACTATTTTTTGTTATTATAATTATAATCTTACTTCGAATTAAATCAAAAAAGAAAAAGTAGGAAGTTCTCACAAAAAGTTTTATTCTCGGTCGAGGCGTTTTTTGAATCAAATTTTTTTGCTCACTTTTAATTATTTGTTAGAAAGAAAATTTTTATATTTAGCTAGCCAATTAATATATACTTTCTATTTCAATAATCTTTATAATCAATTTAAATCATTGATAAAAATGGGATGAGAAAAGGATTACATAAAACCAGTTGTTTCAGTTATTTTACCTTGGGAAAATGGGTTTGTTTATGTTAAAACAAAGAAAGATGCAAAGTATGGTCTTCCTGGAGGAAAAATAAATCTTTTTGAATCTCTTGACGCAGCCGCTCCAAGAGAGCTCTCTGAGGAGATAGGTTGTGAAGCAGTGTTAGATCATTTTATAGGCCTATGGTTTTTTAAAAGTGATAGGGGGAGTTCTGTAATAAACATGGTATATGGTGGGAGAATTATAGAAGGAACACCCCATATAAAAAAGCCAAAAGAAATAGAACAAATAATTTATCCAAAATTATCCGAAGTAAGGGAAATGTATAGGGAAGGAAAAATAAGGTCTAACCTTGCTAATGTAACCCCTCTTGAAAAATATTTAGCAGGAATAGCTTTTCCTTTAAATATCGTGGATTGTTTCTTTGTAAGATAAACTTTTAAAAAACCTCTTTTTCTCATTAACATATGGGTGAACTAATTTTAGGAATTGATGATGCTGGCAGAGGTCCTGTGATTGGGCCAATGATTCTTGCAGGATGTTTAATAGATTCTTCAAAAAAACTTGAGCTAAAAAATTTAGGAGTTAAAGACAGCAAACAATTAACGCAAAAGCGACGAGAATTTTTAGAAAAGAAAATAAAAGAAGTTGTTGAAACTTTTGAAATTGTGATAATTTCTCCAAATCAAATAGATAAAGATTCTGAAGCAGGAATAAAGTTGAACGAACAAGAAGCAATTGCGTGCGCGAAAATAATTAATAAAATAAATAAAGGTTATGGGAAGATAAAAGTTGTTTTAGATTGTCCTTCTGTAAGTTTAGTAAAATGGGGAGATTTTTTGAAAACTAAAATAGATAATTTGTCAAACTTAGAAATTTCGTGCGAACACAAAGCAGATCAAAATCATGTTTCTGTTTCAGCTGCGTCGGTTCTTGCAAAATGCGTTCGTGAAAAAGAAATGCAAAAGCTCAGAGAAAAATACGGAGACGAAATCGGTTCTGGTTATACTTCAGATCCTTTAACTCAGAGATTTCTTGAAAAACAAGGACAAAAGCACAAAGATTCTGGAATTTTTAGAAAAACTTGGGCAACATGGAAAAACGCACATGCTAAAGTTGGGCAGAAGAAGTTGTTCTAATCAAATCCCCATCTTCTTGTAAATCCTTTTTTCAAATTCCCTTGTTTTAATTTCTAATCTATTAAGTTCTTGAATTAAATCATATTCCATTACAGAACCTAAGCACAATTGTCCTGTATCGCTTTGCAGAAAACTTTCTAATTCACTTTTGCCCATTTCTCGAAGAATTTTTGACAATGCTCTTGTTGTTTTATATTTTGGCATAGATTTTATAATTCCTCAAACTTTAAAAACTTTTCAAAATCACTTAATAAAATTAAATAATAAATTATTTTAAATCCCTTGTCTTTTTCCTCTTGCTTGTTTTAAAACAAAATCTCTTATTTCTTCAGCATTCTTAATACTTACAGCAGGTAACTGACCTTCTGCATAACTTCCGTGCCCTCTTGCAGGCATAGAATAACCTGCTGTTTGAATATAAATAGAAGAGAACCCCAATATTCTAGCTAAAACACCTCTGTGGATATCTACATTCTGAACTCTTTCATAAGGAATATTAGAATATTTTTTCCAGATAATTCCTCTTTCTAATCGAATATCATTTTTTTCAATTTCATAAAACCATCTATTATAGGCCATTCTTGCATAAATTTCTACAATAATTATTATCAATACAATTCCTAACAAAATAACCAAAAATAAATTATTTGAATTCCCTGTGGAATTCCCAAACATTGATTTTATTATAAAAGATTGAATAACTGCCACGCCAAAAAATATGAAAAATATTAATAAACTAAAATATCCCCTAATTCTAAATAACCACTTTGCTCCAGAATGTAATTTGTTTTTCATACTATATTTAACAGAACTTAATTTAAAAACTTTTTCACACTAATCTTTAAAAACATCTGCAACTATTTTCTCACATGAAAAAAGAGTTTAAATTTTTCCTCGCAACTTCCAGCGGAGGCAATTCAAAAAGTTGCCCAACCGCAATGAAAGGGAAGGTTAAGCGAAGGAAACCGTAGGTGTCCTCGCATGGCTTATATTAAAAAGTTAATGATGTATGGGTTCAAAAGTTTTGTTAGAAAAACAGAGTTGCCTTTTACGTCGGGGATAAATGTTATTTTAGGTCCGAACGGTTCTGGAAAATCAAATGTTTCAGATGCCTTATGTTTGTTCTTGGAAGATTAAGCATAAAATCAATGCGTGCTGCAAAGGCGAAAAATTTAATTTTTCTTGGTTCAAAATTAATAGCTCCTGCAAAAGAGGCAACAGTTGAAATTGTTTTTGATAATTCAGATCAATCATTT
>JAHILJ010000024.1 GCA_018897135.1 Nanobdellota archaeon
CTAATTTAGAAAAGAAGTTCAGGGGAATCGGTATTTATTCAAGTGAACAATTTAAAAACCTTAAACCAGAACTAATAAAATGAACATTCAATTTTATTATGAAAAGTTGCAGGATTCTAAAGAATATCAGAGTTTTATGAAGAAAAATCCAAAAGCTTTTCTGTGTTCTGGGTTTTTTATAATTGATAAAAAGGCGCAAGATAATCGACAGCATTTTGATTTTTATATTTCTGGAAATAAGAAGATTTTTAGTTTTGAGTTAGAGAATAATTGCAAGAAAAATGTTCTTGAACAACTTGGTGATAAAGTTCCTGAAAAACTTGAGGTGAATTTTGATTTTGATTTAAATGAAATTGAGAAATTAGTTGCAGGTGAAATGGAAAAACAAAAAATTAAGAATAAGATTGAGAAGATGTTGTTTTCTTTGCAAACAATTGAGGATAAGAACCTTTTGATTGGAACTGTTTTTCTTTCAATGTTTGGATTACTGCAAGTTCATATTGATGTTGTGAAAAAGAAAGTTCTTGTTTGTGAAAAGAAAAGTTTTTTTGATATGGTTAGTGTTAAGGGAAAGAAAAAATAATTTGGTTTAAATTAATTGATACGGGATTTCGTTTAAGGCATTTATTTTAGATATTTTAATTTTGTCGAAATAATCATCTATATTTTTTATTGTTTCTTCCTTTGTTTTTCCTTTTTGTTTTTCTATAATATTTGTTAAGCAATCTGTAGTTTCAAAAAATCTTGCCCAAAAAGTATATCCTTGAGAAATATATTCTCTTCTTTTTTCTTCAGGTATTTTTAAGTCCCTCATTAAATGAATACATTTGTACATTTCTTTATCATAAGAAAATATTGTTTTACACATAAAAAATTTACTCTTCTTAGGTTTAAATGCTTTATTGTTGTTGAAAATATATTTTCCTACATTTTCCCTACAATAAAAACAATGTTTTTTTCAGGTTTACACTTTTTTAAAATTTTAAAACCTGCATTTTCAAATTCTTTGTAAACTTCTTTGTCGTCGTAAAGATATAAATAACGAGTTGTTTTATTTCTCCATTTTATTTCTGTATCTTTTGATCTGTTTTTAAACCATTTTGAATTTTTATTCCAAACAGCAATTTTTGCTTTTGTACCTTTTTTCAAAACCCGATAAAGTTCTGAAATTGCTTTTTGTTTTTTGTCTTTTGTTTCAATGCAATGCAAGGTTGCCATGAAAATTGCAGCATCAAAAAAATTATCTTTGAATGGAAGTTTCTCTGCTTTTGCTTTTACAAGTTTTACATTGAATTTTTTTGCATTTGGTTTTGCAAACTTTAACATTTTTCTTGAAAAATCAACTCCATAAAGTTTGCCATTTACTTTTGTGAAATTTCTCCCTGACCCACAACCCAAATCAAGAATGTTTCCTTTTTGTTTTTTCAAAAAATCAATTGTTTTTTCATCTGGGGTTTTTCTAAATTCTGCCCATTCAGATGCAATTTTATTCCAAGCTTTTTTTTGGTTCATGAAAATAGAAGGAAAAAGTTATTTATATTTTTAATTGATTTTTGAAAATAATCTTCTTTATTTAAAGCATAATCCATAAAAGAACTTTTTTAATTAAATTATTTAAATATGTGTTTAAACTTACTAAAAAGTGGATTAAATTTGCTTAAAAAGTAAATGTAATATATGTTCAACGAAATAAAAATCAATTTTTCGGTTTATAATTTTAGTGGTGCACTTTCAACTCCAACACAACAATCTTTTTATATCCTGCAAATTTTCTTATTTTGAAAATGGAATATAAAGCAACTTTCGGTATTGATTGCGGAGTTTCTCCTGGATTTGGAGTTAAATATCCTGATTATGAAAAACGAGATGAAGTTTTAACTGCGAAAGATGATATTAGTGCGATAATTGAAGTAGCAAAACAAGCAAGACATTTTAGTAAGGATTATTTAAGTAATCCCAAAAACGATTTAACAACAGTTACGGTGCTTGAATTATATGGATTAAATAGAAATACAATATATATAAAAAAAGTTTTAAAAGACAAGGGATATGATTGCATTCAAAATTTTGAATGGACTAATGAAGAAAAATTAGTCACAAAATGTTCAATGCTAGAACATTTATATCTTACATTTGAAAGTGCACTTAAGGAATAATTCTAAAAATTGATTTTTACTCTTCGCCAGCCCTATGGCTTCGCCTTCGGGACATTGCATTCTGGCTCGGTTTTTTCTACGAAAAAACTTCTACTAACAGTGATTAAGAGACTACTCCTTGCAGGCTCCGTCCAAATTCGCTTCGGGACTTCTCTTAATCGCGATGTTATGTCTAATATTACTCGGTGGACTCTTAACTACTCTAGTATATAAAACTTTAAATATAGATTCTTATTTTCATATCATAATGGCTACTTTAAGAACTGTTAATATAAAAGATTTAGAACTTCTCTTAAAATTAGATGGGAAACTTCATGGAACTCAAAAATCAACATTCACTCCTAATATTAGTGGGGGACCATTTGAAGTTTCAATTGATACTTATACAGGTGCATCCATGAATGCAAGAGAAATTCAAGGAGTTCTTAAAGCAGTTGAAAACGGTGATTTTGCTTTTTATCCTATTAATACTTCAATGGGTTTTGCTGTTGGTTTTCAGATTGCTAATCCTGATACCAGAGAAGTCTTATTGACTTTTAAAGAATCACAATTACCAAAAAATTATGATTTCAAAAAGCTTTCAGAATATTTTATGCAACTTGAAAACTTGGAAAGAGCAAAATCGTTTGGCGTTTCTATTGTTAATAATCGTGACCATTATGATTATTAGTTTTCTATAAACGAGTCCACTTGCGTAATACTGTCGCCTTCGGTGACTTCGTTAAATTCTGATGTTATGCTTAATTTAGAATTTGTTTCTTTTTAGGAAAAATACAAAATCATTTAAAACAATTTTCTGTTAATTTATTATGAAATATTCAAAGCTAGTTAAGGGAATTAAGAAACCTGTGCGGACGATTTCAGGTGTGACGCCGTTGACAGTTGTGTTGAAGCCGCGAAAGTGTAATCATGGCGGATGTATTTATTGTCCTGGTGGGAGCAAGGTGCCTCAGAGTTATACTGACCAAAGTCCGGCAATTATGCGAGCAATGAAATTGGATTTTGATCCTCACAAGCAAGTTAAAGCTCGGCTGAAAGTTTTGGAAATTATGGGGCATCCGACAGATAAGATTGAGTTAATTTTTATTGGTGGAACTTTTTTGCAATATTCTGAAAAATATCAAAAGGATTTTGTTAAAGCATGTTTTGATGCATTGAATTTAAGAAAGTCTAGGACGTTTGAGCAAGCTAAAAAAATAAATGAAACTTCAAAGCATAGATGTGTTGCGTTTTGTATTGAGAATCGACCTGACAATTGTTCTGATAAAGAAATTCAAAACCTTTTAGATTTTGGTGTGACGCGAGTTGAAATTGGTGTTCAGAATCCGAATGATAAAATTTACAAAAAAATTAATCGAGGTCATAAGGTTGAAGATGTTGTTTTGGCGACAAGGAGATTGAAAAATGCAGGTTTTAAGTTAGGTTATCATATTATGCCTGGTCTTCCAGGAAGCAATCTTCGGAAAGATTTGAAAATGTTTAAGAAAATTTTTAAGGACGAGAAATTTAAACCAGACCAGTTGAAAATTTATCCGTGTCAGATTGTGCAAGGTTCTGTTCTTTCGAAAATTTATAAAAAAATTGGTTACAAGCCGTATAATGATAAACAAATTTCTTGGTTAATTCAAAAAGTTATGCAGATTATTCCAAGATATTGTCGGGTGATGCGAATTATGCGTGAGATTCCGAAAGAGAAAATGGTTTTTGAGCCGATTAAGTTGGATTTGCGGAAAGAAGTTGAAATTGGTTTGAGAAATTCTAGGAAAAAGATAAATGAAATTCGGATGAGAGAAATTGGGTTTAATAGAGAAAATCTTAATTTGGATTTGGAAATGAAAATTTTTGAATATGCAGCAAGTAATGGAAAAGAGTTTTTTTTAGAAATTGTGAATAAAGACAATATTTTATTTGGGCTTTTGAGATTAAGAATTTTGTGTTCGCCTTGCTCACAGATTGATAGCTCACAATTGGCTTTGCCAAATTGTTCACATAAAAAACAATTAATCAAAAAAAATTTTATTAATAATTCTAAAAAGTTCCGAGCGAATTGTAATCAGCGAGGCAATTTAGCTATTGTTCGTGAGCTTCATGTTTATGGACAAGCACTTGAAATTGGAAAACATGAAAAAGGAATTTCGCAACATTCTGGTTTTGGAAAAAAGTTGATGAAAAAAGCAGAAGAGATTTCTAAAAAAGAAGGAGTTTCTAAAATAAAAGTTATTTCTGGAATTGGTGTTCGTGATTATTACAAAAAACTTGGATATGTTTTAGATGAAGAAGGAATTTATGTTGAGAAAGAAATAAATTAATATCTTCTTCCTGAACTTTTAAAATTATTATTTCTTTTGTTTAAAGGTCTTCTGGAAGTTGGTTTTCGATTATACGAACTTCTTGGTTTATCGTCGCTGTTTCTTTTTGGGCGGGCATTGTCGCCATATTTTTTAGAAGGGTTTTTGTTATATTCTCTTGGTCTACTTTCATTATTGCTTCTTTTAGGTCCATAATTATTTGTTCTTGGTTTACTTTCACCATAATTTCTTCTTGGTCTGTCTCTGTTGATTTGGTTTCTTGGTTTATCTTCGCTGTTTCTTCTTGGTTTGTAATTATTTGTTCTTGGTTTACTTTCATTGTTAAATCTTCTTGAATGATTTTCATTGTTAAATCTTCTCGGTGTTTTATTAAAATTATTTCTTGGATTTTTGTTAAATCTATTTTCTCTTGGTTGAGAATCTATTTTTATTCTGACAATTTCTAATTGAGGCATTCTTTCAGGGGTGATTTTAATTTCTTTTGATTCGGTTAGATTTCTGAAATTTTCATAATCTCTGCTTGCTAAAATTGTTATTGCTTTTCCTTGTTTTCCTGCTCTTGCTGTTCGTCCGATTCTGTGGATGTAATCTTTTGATTCAATTGGAGTGTCATAATTGTAAATGTGGGTTACGCCTTTTATGTCAAGGCCTCTTGCAGCAACATCTGTGCAAACTAAAACTCCTAAACCTTTTTTGTGGAATTCATCAAGAACTCTGATTCGCTTTTTTTGTTCGAGCCCGCCGTGAATTGCTTTTGCATGTATTCCTGATCTTATTAAATTGTCTGCAATGAAATCTACGTTTCTTCGCGTGTTGCAAAAAACCATTACTAAATCTGCATTTTCTTTTTTTAATAAGCTTACAAGTAATGAGAATTTTTTGTGGTCTGGGACATCGTAGTAAACTTGTTTTAGTTTTTAAGGATCGACATAGGGTTTTAAAGATATTCTGACAGGGTTTTTTGTGTATTTTTTTGCAAAATAATCAAGGTCTGCGGAAATCGTGGCAGAGAACATCATTGTTTGTCTTTCTTTTGGGCATTCATTGATTATTTTTTCAACATCTCTGCTAAATCCCATGTCAAACATTCTGTCTACTTCGTCTAAGACAAGGAATTTAACTTTGTTTAATCTTAAGGTTCTTCTGTTTAAATGATCTATAATTCTTCCTGGGGTTCCAACAAGAATATCTGTTATTGGGATTTTATTTATTTGAGTTTCTATTCTTACTCCACCATAAACAGCTAAGACATGGAGGTTTTTGTTTTGAGAAAAGTCTCTTATTGAATTTGCAACTTGTACTGCAAGTTCTCTTGTTGGAGTTAGAATTATTGCTTGAATTTCTTTGTTTGGGACTAAATTTTCAATTATTGCAGATGCAAAAGCCAAGGTTTTCCCGCTTCCTGTTTCAGAACCGCCAATAATGTCTTTTCCAGCTATTGCTGGAGGAATTGCTTGTTCTTGAATTTCAGTTGGGCTTTTAAAACCAGCTCGTTTTAGAACGTCTGTTAATTCTTTACTTAATCCTAGTTTTGTAAATTTTTCCATTTTAATTGTCAATATGACTGAACAATGATTCAAGAAATATTTCTTGAGCGTAAGTTCTTTAAGACATTTTACTGCTCAAGACTCACTAACTGTTTGTTATATAATTATCAATTTTGGGGGTTTATAAAACTTGGTGATTTTGGGAAAAGGTCTTTGTAGTGGGAATTTAATGTTTAAGGAAATCTGATTCGATTATTTTTTAGAGTTTTTAAAGATTGTCGAGATGTAATAGATAGATTCACAAAATCTTATTACGCCCCTGCTGAATAAAACCTGATTTTGTGACTTCGGTGAGTGTTCGTTCTGACGCTCTTGAAAATCACAAAACCCTACTACGCCCCTGCCGAGATTTGAACTCGGGTCACTGCCGTTCTCTGCGAAAGGTTGCATTGAGATGCATAGACTTTAGTTCTCATCGAATTAAGTCACCTCTCTTCCTTAAGTCGAATTCAATCGAAATCTTCCCTTGGATTGAGAGGGCAGCATTCTTGGCCACTAAACTACAGGGGCTCTTAAGAGAAAATATATGGAATCTTAAAAAACTATCTTTTTATCTCTTTACCATTTAAAATTATTGTTGAAGGATTTCCATTTAATATTCCTTCTTCAAAAATAAAATTAACTTTTTTAAGAATTTTTTTTGGAATTTCAGATATTTTTGTAATTGGTTTTTCTCCAGATAAATTTACTGAAGTGGTCACAATTGGAATATTTAATTTTTGAATTTTTTTTGTGAAAGCAGATTTTGGGACTCTAATTCCAATAAAATTGTTGTCTGAAACTTCTTTTAAAAAATTAGGATTTTTCTTTTTTAAAATTAAAGTATATTTTCCTGGAAGATATTTTTTAACAAGCTTTTCATCTACAATGCAATTTTGATAAATCCATTTAAAATTTGGGGCGATTACTGAAAAAGGTTTTGAATCTCTTTGTTTGATTTGTCTAATCTTTTTTATAAGTTTTGAGTTTGTTGCATCACAGCCTATTCCATAGATGGTGTCTGTTGGATAAATAAAAATCTTATTTTTTAATAATTTGATTATCTTAATATTAACTTTTTCTGAAGAGATTGTTTTTTGCATTTTATTTAAATATCTACGAATTTCTAAAAATAAGAAAAATTATCTTATTTCAAAAGAAATACTTCATCATGTGGTCTAACTTTGTTAGGAACCTTTATTCCAATGTGGTCGCCCTTTTTCGCTTCTTTGACTTCTTTTCTTTCTATTTGTATGCTTGCAACTTCTGTTTCAAAGTCAGTTGTTTGACCTTTGATATGAATTTTGCTTCCAACTTTCAATTTGCTTGAAAGTTTTATTGCAGCAACACCCACATGGCTAAAATAGCTTGAAACTGTTCC
>JAHILJ010000025.1 GCA_018897135.1 Nanobdellota archaeon
AACTATATTGTTTACACTAACGTCTGAGTCTCCTTCTGTATTTTCAACTACAACATTATTATTATTTAAATCTCCTCCTATACTATCAATCACATTATTTTCAACCACAACCTTTCCTTGATTATCTTCTTGATTATTATTATTTTCAACTATCTTTCCTGGTCTTTTTATTTCAACTTGCTCCCAAACATCATTTGCTTTTTCATTCCATGCTTCAGTCATAGTCCTAAGTTTATTTACATAAGAAAACATAGAATCCAAATCTTCTTCTGCACAAGATTGTTTCATATTATCTATTAAAGAAGTTGTTTCAGACATTAAACTGCTTGAATCCATGTTTTTATATTTTTCTCTAGAATCTACTTCATTTCCCACTTGTTTAGGGGGCTTAAAATTTCCTCTTCCGTCAAAACGCAAGTCCATATTAATATAATTCCATTCACAATCATCGCACATTTCTAATCTAAGAATCGCTTCAAACTTTTCTCCTTCACAAAAAACAATTTCATTAAGAAATACTTGCTGGCTTTCTCTCTGGTTTTCACTTCCAAAAATAGATTTCATTATATCTTCACATTTCCCTCCCCCTTGCCTAAAATAATTATTAAAAATCATTTCTGCATCAACGCTCTGCTTTGCTAATTCTTCTGCATTTGAACTTGTTGGATTAGAATTAAACTGCTCTGCCAAACCCTGAATATTATTTATTTTAGTTTGGATATCTATCTGCTCTTCTGGTTTTTTAAATTCAGTACTAAAATGTAATCTATAAATTATAGAACCTTCTTCTGGAAGTTCTTCAATATTCTCATTTTCAAAATTATCAAATTGATTTTTCTTGAAAATGCTTGGAAATGCTTCCATTCTTATTTGTATTTTCTTTCCATCAAAAATTATTTTTCTCCAAACAGGAACAGAATAATCAAGTTTTCTATCTTGCTCTTCCCCTTCAACCCAAACCCATTTAGTTTCTTCATTTGATTCTCCAAGAACTTTTTTAATTTGCTCTTGTTTTACAACACCCCCCATTTCTTTTCCTGTTGCACCCAAAATTTCATTTAAACCTTCTCTAGCAGAACTAACATATAACATTAACTTAACATAATTAATATTTCCTGTTTCATATTCTTCAGCATAGTGAGTAATCTTTTGTATCTCAGAATCAACAGAACCAGCTAACACCGAAGGTAAAAACAAACTAACTAACAAAACCAAGACCAAAAACAAAAATCTCAACCTCTTCTCTTCTTTCATATAATTATTTAACATCCTAAAGTTTATAAATTTACTTGAAATGATATTTCAGTTAATAACCGCCCTCCTCGTCGGCATTCTCGTCGGAACCTTCACGGGCCTAATTCCAGGAATCCACATAAATCTTGTTGGAGCTTTTTTAATTTCACTTTCAACTTCTTTGTTTTTTAAAATTCCTGCAACTTATCTTGTTGTTTTCATAACATCGATGGCAATAACGCACACTTTTGTTGACTTTATTCCTTCAATATTTTTGGGTTGCCCAGACACAGACACAGAACTTTCTGTTTTGCCAGGGCACGAACTTTTAAAAAAAGGTTTAGGATATGAAGCAATTCTTTTAACAAATAAAGGAAGTTTAGCTGCAATTTTTCTCTTATTAATAATAGCAATTCCCTCTGTTTTTCTAATTTCAAAAATAAATAATTTAATGCAAATTCTAATTCCATATCTTTTAATTTTTACGTCTGTTTTTTTAATTTCATCTGAAAAAAAGAAATTAAGTGCCTTGCTTGTTTTTTTCCTCTCTGGCTTTTTAGGTTTTTGTGTTTTAAATTTAACTTCAATAAACCAACCGCTCTTTCCTCTTTTAACAGGATTGTTTGGAAGTTCAATGTTGGTTTTAAGTATAAAAAATAAATTTAAAGTTCCAAAACAAAAAATAACAAATCCAAAAACAAAATCATTTAAACCTCTTTTAGGAGCCTTGGTTGCTTCTCCACTTTGCAGTTTTCTTCCTGGACTTGGAAGCGGTCAAGCAGCAATAATTGGAAACTCAATTTCAAAGACTAACAAAAAAGGTTTCTTAATTTTACTCGGAGCAACAAATACTTTAGTCATGGGCTTTTCATTTATTTCGCTTTATGTTATTTCAAAAGCACGAACAGGTGCCGCAATTGCAATTTTAGAAATTATTGGAAATTTGTCTTGGAAAGTTTTAATCTTAATTCTTCTTACAACTTTAATAAGCGGACTTCTTTCTTTTATAATTACAAAAAAATTAGCAAAAGTGTTTTCACAAAAAATAGAAAAAATAAATTACACAAAACTTTCTTTAGTTACTTTAATTTTTTTAGGAATAATTGTTTTTTTAATTTCTGGTTTTTTCGGTTTTATGATTTTGTTGGTTTCAACCTTAACAGGAATTTATTGCATTTCTCTAAAAGTTCGAAGAACAAACATGATGGGCTGTTTGTTAATTCCGACAATAATTTTGTATCTTCTATAATCCCCAACACTCTAAACAAAGTTTCTCCCTTGAAAAACCAATAGCTTCTTCCAAAGCCTCTACAGTAGCATACCTCAAACTATCTAAATTAAGTTTTTTCAGAATAGAATTTAAATCCATTCTTGTGGCAATACAATCTTCATTTTCTTTTATACTATAACCATATCTACAAGCAGCTTTCAAAGGAGGACAAGCAATCCTTGCATGCACTTCTTTAGCACCCAACGCCTTTAATCTCAAAACCCTATTCCACATTTGAGTTCCTCTAACAATACTATCATCAACAAGAACAATTTTCCTTCCTTGTATTCTACTTTTCAAAGGAATCAATTTCACTTTAGCTTCTTTATCCCTAACCTCTTGTTTTGAGGAAGTAAAACTTCTATCAGAATAATCATATCTTACAAAAACTTCTTCATAAGGAATTCCTGATTCTTTTGCATAACCTAAAGCATGCCATCTTCCTGAATTCGGAAGTGGAGAAACAACATCTGCATTAACAGGATATTTTTTAGCGAGAATTTCCCCAATATTAAACCTAACATCTGCAACACAACGCCCTTGAATAACTGATGGAGGATATGCACTATAAATCCATTCAAATGTTCCATATTTTATCGGAGATAAATCTAATTTAGCCAAAGAACATATCCCTTTTTCATTTAATAAAACAGTTTCTCCAGGCTCAACATCTCTTACAATTTCAAATCCTGTATTCTCAAAAGAATTGCTTTCAGAAGAAACAGCATAATCTTCCTCCCTCTTTCCTAAAACCAAAGGTTTTCTTCCCCACCCTCTTGAAGCATAAATTCCTTCTTGAGCCAAAGAAAGAATTGCAAAATCTCCCTCCATCACATTAGTTAATTTTTCAATGCCTTTTTCAAAACTTGGTTCATTTGAAATTATTTTTGAAATTAAAAGATTATCACTTACTTGTTCAGGAGAACGATATCCACTAAAGCTCGCACCACGATTTAATAATTTGTTTTTTAAAAAATCACTATTTGATATTCTTCCATCAAAACATAAAATCGCCCCACCAAATTTTGAAAATTCAGACGTCGGTTGTCTATAATTTGAAACAGCACCAACACCCCAATTGCCCTCCAAACTATCCAAATAATTTTTTGTAAAAATTGTTTTTATCAATCCTGCATGAGTATAATCTCTAAGCTCACCACCATTTTTCAAACCAACACCACAATAATCATGATTTCTATGTTGCAAATAAGAAGTTCCTAAAACCAAATCTTCAACACATCTTTTGCTTGAAACAATTCCAAAAATTCCACCCATCAAGAACAAATAAAAAAATACTTCTTAAACTTTATTGTAATAAAACATCTATTTTTAGAAAACAACACCTGCTGAAAAAACAGTTGAGCCCATATCAAAACCTGCATGCTCTTCTGTAGAATAAGGATTTATTTTGCTTTTTCTAATTTCAATTCTTGCTCTTTTAATAAAAGAGTTTTCAATATAAACTTCTGCTCCACCAATAAACATCATTCCTGCACCTTCAATTTTCTCTTTATCTGGCTTCTTCTTATCTATTGAATCTTGTTTATATCTTAAGGTAGACCATTCAATTCCCACCCCTCCAAAAAAATTAATTCCTTTTTGTGGAATCATAATTTGTAAAGAGCCGTTTGTTATCAAATTAGTATATTGCGAATAACTTACAACAGAATTGTCTATGCTTGCTGTTTTTCTATTGAACATAATTCCAACGCTTCCTTCATATCTAAAATTATCTGAAAAATAATTATTATAACCAAAAGCAAGAGGAAGTGCATTTCCCCATTCTTCATTCATATCTTTATCATTAAATTGAGATATTCCAACACTAAGAAACCCAGAGTCTTTCCTCTTCATATTTGGATCTCTTGCAAAACTTGGAACCAAAAGCCCCCCAGAAAGCACAACAGGTAAAAAAAACTTTTTAGAATAATCAAAACCCTCTTTTAAAATAGCGCCTAAACTTTTCATATCTCTCAAAACAAAACCGAGTTTATAAAAATTATTATATTCTACAATACATAAAAAATTATAAAGTTTGAAAATCTTTAATTATATGAAATCCCTAAATAACCTTTTATTAATTTTAACAAGTTGTTTTCTTTTAAATTGTGAACCTGTTTTAGAACCTCCTGCAGGATACAATAACGGAAAAGTGCAAGGAACTGTTTTCTATGATCCAGATGGAGATGGAAATTATGAGGTTGTTGGAGATGCTACATTATGCTTAGACGGAATTTCCTATTTTGCAAATGGAAAACCAAAAACAAATTCAAATTCTGAAGGATATTTTGAGTTTCCAGATGTTGAGCCTGGAGAACATCTTGTTTGGGGCCATAAAAAAGTAGGAAATATCTATCATGAAACAAACATAACCTTTCCGGTTGAAGAGAAAAAAATAACAACCTTAACATTGCGCCTTAGAAAAGGGCCTTAATTAAAAATTATTTTTTGTGAGCAATATAAAAAAGCTCGTTATAAAATAAATTTCGAATAAATTTCTTTTTGGTTTGAAAAGAAAAAAGATTTCCAAAAAGACTCTTGTATTCTTTTTCGTTTCGAATAAATTTCCCCCTATCAATAAATTTCATAAACCAATTATTAAAAGGTTTTTTAGGAAAAAAACAAGGCTCCATCCCAACTACCGAACCTTTTTCTTTCAAAAGCCCATAGAGATATTTTCTATATTTTTTCATTTCAATATCATTAATATGATGTAGGGTAGAAATAATAAAAACATAATCAAATTTTTTATCCCCAAGACAAAGATTTTCTAAAAGAATATCTTCAAAATTATAATTAGGATAAACCTTTTTTGCATAATTAATTCTTTTTTTATCTAAATCAATTCCAAGATATCCTTTTGAATCAAATAGAAAACAGTAAGACCCAGCGCCACAACCAAAATCAAGAACACTTTTTCCTGAAAACTCTACCTTCTTTTTTAAAACATCTTCCACATACTTCTTAGTCGCCTTTTGAGACCTCCAAATTTTATCAAAAATAAATGCAGGAATTTCTATCATCAAATCCAGCCACCCAACTTTTCTTGCTTCTCCAAATCTTTTCCAAAAACAGCATCAATATATCTTTTTGTTAATTCAAGATTTTGTTGCATGTAATCTGAAAGATTATACTTCTTTGCTAAGTTTAATGCAGCATCTAAATACTTTTTTACTCCCCCTTCATTCACAGTAAAAATAACTTTTCCAGAACATTTTGGGCAAACACCAGACAAAGGAAGACGCCTCATAATTTCGTTGCATGCAACACACCTAAAAGTTTGTGTTGAAAACTTTCTAAGGTTTCCACGCATGTCTCTTAAAAAATGTTTATCAATAATAAGTCGTGCAGTATCAGAAGTGTCGGCAGAACGCAATCTTTCAACAAGTTCCATTTGGTGTTTTACTTTTTCTTGCATTGTCCCCAAACTTTTATAACTTGAACATATAACACCTGAATTAAAATTATCTGTATTATGTGTAAACCCAAGCCCAACAAAAGGATCCTCATTTAATCTAAGTGCACAGGCAACGTCTTTTATTTTTACTTCAGAAGAATGTTTTCCTTGTTCTGCTAATTCATAAAGTTCAAGCGGATATTCATTTGAAATTTCAAAATCCAAAATTTGGTCATCAACTTCCCCTGCATTTATTTTAGAATTTAAAACAAGTGGTGCATCTTGCGTGCCCCCACGATGGCTTGGTAAAAATTCTTTTGAAAAATTTAAAAGAACATCGCCCAATAACATTATTGCGGCTTCGTCACCATCACAATCTCGCCTAATAGCAGCATGCATATACGGGCTCGCATACAAACCAAGAGAATCTGAAAACCCAATAAATCTACAAATTACACCTGCACAATTATGCGGCGCCATGCAAACACCAAGTTGACCAACAAGATCTTCTCTTTTTTTAATATTATAAAAAGGCTTTAATCCATAAAATTTAACAAGCAATTCGTCTATATAATTACAAATCTTGAAAAAAACATTGTCTGCTTTTTCGTCAGACGTTTCGCTCGCACTTGGTAAAAAAACATCATGGGGCATTAATTCTAAAATTTGATTTTCGTCAACAAGTTCTTTTCCGTAAATATCTTTATCATATCCTAATTCTCTTAATTTTTCAACGCCCACTGAAATTTCTTTTGGTTTAAAAGAAACAATAGGAAGTTCTGTTGCATCAAAACGAATTGTTCCGTCTTTGTTTACTTGCAAATCAAAACTTGCTCTCAAAATTCCCTTACAAAGATGCTCCATTTTATGCTCAGAAGAAACAGTTCCCCGAACCCCTTTTATTAAAACAGGAATTTTTTCCCTCGGCAAACCAAGTTTTTCAACAGCTTTTTCAAAATAATGTTTTATATTAACCTCTCGAGTATAACAAGCAAAACCCTTAACTTCAGAACCAACTTTAGTTTTTGAAAAAGATTTTTCTTTTGTTTCAGGAAAATAAAACATTTGTTTTGTTTTTTCTTGACAATCTTCACAAGCAGGATAAATTGTTTCTTTTTGACATTTTTCACAAAAGTAAATTGGAAAACTGCTTCGAACACAACCCACATTACAAGCAGCTTGAACACTTCTTAGTCTTCCTCCCTCATTACCAACAGGAAATAAAACATTTGGACTTCCAACTAATTTTCTTAATTTTGCTTTTTCCGGCCTTCCCATTCTTGCACCAATAAATTCTCCAGCCTTGTCTTTAATTTTAATTTTTGAAAAACAATTAATATTTTCCAAAACACTTTTTTCAAAATTAATTTTATTTTCAATTTCTAAAAACTTTTTTTTCAATGAAATTTTCTCTTTGACAAAAATTCCAAAATTAGAAAGAAAAACTTTACTATTTTCGGGCGTTAAAAGAACATTTTCAATTGTGACTTCGTGTTCAACACCCAAAAGTTCTAAGGCCCTTTTTCCTTGTTCAAATTTTTCTTGAGATTCTTTATCATAAGGAAGAATTATTTTTTCTTCAAAATGAGAATTTTTCAGCCATTTAATTAAATTTGAAAATTGTTCAGCAGAAATTTGAGTCCAATAAAAAATATACTTCGGGTAAAAAGGAATTTTATATTGCTCGCTTAATTCAATAGATTTTTCAAACCCCACATTAAAACAATCTTCAACTTGCCCGCCTTTTTGTTTTAAATTTAAATTCCACCATTCTTCAACATAACCTGGTTTTATTAATTTAGAATTTCTATTTGCAACATCTGAAAAAGGAAATAAAATATCACCAATATAAATGATTTCTTCAACATCTGGATAAAGTTTTCTTGCTTCTTCAAGAGTTTGTACTTTTTTTACGCTTCCATTAACAAGTTTTACAATTGGCCCGTCAATAGAATCGCAAACAGTTGTAACACAACCCTTGGTTGGTTTTTCTATTTTTAATTGAGTTCCAATTGCAATAAAATTATCTGTAATTCCCATTGTTGCAGGATGTAAAGAAACCGCACTAAACCCAGAAACCCTTCCACGACCATATCGAAATCGAAAACCGCCTGATTTTGAAGGATGCCCAAAAACCGGTCTTCCGGCAACCAAATCATTAATATATGTCGGGGAAGCATCTACTTTTCCAAAATCTCTTTTTTCATGAATCTTAACATAATCTTCTAAAAAATCAAAATCTTTTGAACTAATTCCATTTGATTTTAATTTATTCAAAAGCCGCAAACCTTTTTTTGCTTTTTGAGCCAAACCCTCAGCCATAATTAAACAAAAACCACTCCTCAAATAATTTGTTTCAACTCTTTCTAAATTTTTATAATTTGAAACTTCAATTTTTTCAGAAGGCTCACCATTAACTTGAATTGGCATGTGCTCTGCTAAAAACAAGGCCTCTTCTTCGGTCGGCATATATTGAAGATTTGTTATCCTACCATGAAAATCTTCCAACTCTGTTGCAACCCTTTTAATTTCATTTGCTGTTGGGTCATATTTTGCATAACCAAAAAGTTCCCTTAAATGATTAATTAAAATTAAGACCATGCAAGACGCTGTTGTCCCTGCACTACGAATCGGCCCTGAAAAATATGCAACAAAATATTCTTTTCCGTCGCGGGTTTTTGCAATTTTAAGTTTTGTAAACCCCTCGATTGGAGAAGACACAACACCAAGAGTAATATATGCAAAACCAATTCTAACTCCTGCTTCAATCGCTTCAAGTATATTTGAAAACTTGCAATATTTTTGTTTTGCAACTTCTTCTGCGATTTTAAAGGCAACAGCATTATCTAATTTCCCATGCTCTTTTTCTAATTCTAAAATTCGGTTTGAAACTGCAGGATTATCTATTTGTGGATAAACAGTTGCAATAAGTTTCACAACTTTTTCAGCCATTGTTTTTGCCAAAGGCACCTCAACTTTAGAAACAGGGTCCAATCCTTTTGCTCGAGCAACTTCTGCCATGTCATAAACTTTTTTTACATCCAAATCTAATTCTTTAAAATATTTTTGAGTGTTCATTTTAAACCCCCAAATAAAAGCATTATTGCTTCATATTTTAATTTAATTAATTCTTTTCCTTCTAAAGAAAGTTGATTCCATTTATTTTGTGTTTTTTGTTTGACAGATTTTTTTATTTCTTTTTGATTTTTTATTTTGTCTGCTTCAATAACCCATAAAAAATAACCTTCCAAATTATCAAAAAAGGTTAAACACTCTGCTTCTGCAACAACCTTTTCCTCAATTGTTTCAAGATAATTTTTAATCGAAGCGCGGTGATTTAAAACACATTTTTTAACTTTTTCAATTTTATCTTCGGGGTAACCTAATTCCCTTAATTTTTTTTCAGCAACCTCTGCCCCTGTAATATGATGGTTTTCTCGACCATAAATTAAAGATCCAATATCATGAAGCCACGCAGAAATTTCAATTATTTCCAAATTGCCCCCTTTTTTTTCAGACAATTCCCTG
>JAHILJ010000026.1 GCA_018897135.1 Nanobdellota archaeon
AAAGATACAATTTCTTTAATTGATAAATTTGAAGATATTTCTAAAAATGAGGGGGGATACCTTTTATTAAACTCAAAATCCCAAATTCTATCAAAAATAATAGCTACAAAAGATGCTCCTTTTAATTTAAGAAAATCTGCTTTTGATAAATTAGAAAAATTATCATATGATTCAGAAAGAAAACCAAATGAAACTTATGAGGGGGGAATAATGAAAACAGACCTCACTTATAGAGATCTCATATTAGATGAGTTATTTGCAAATCAAAACATGGAAATCGAAGGTTTTAGAAAACAACCAAGAGATGAAGTTGTAAATAATGTACTTAAACAAATTGGTCTTTATAAAGGAAATGAAACTTATAAAATTGATAATGGAGAAATAAAATGACAAATAAAAATTTAGAAGAAAAAACAAGACATGAATCGACTAAAAGAGATGCCTTAGGATGCATCCTATCTGGGATAAGTGGAACTATTATAGGTGCAGTGAAAAGTTATGTTCATCCAACTTTCATTCCAAATCAATTTAAAGAAATTAGAAAAGAAGGAGTAACCCCCAATAAAAATTATTCTGAATTTATTTTTGAAGCCTCTTGTTTAATATCATATCTTGCTTTATGGAGGAACCATATTGAAATGATTGTAAATAATCCTGAAAAAATAGAGAATTATCTTCCCCTTGCAACAAATTTTCTTATGGGATTTTATCGGATTGGGAAATATTTTGGAAAGAAAATAAAAGACGCCAAAACTTCAATTTAATCCTTCATTTCAATCTTTATATTAACTGACTTTGGGACTTTCATTCTCATGATGTGGTGTAAGACTTTTTCGTTAGCAGGAAGGTCGATTAATCTTTTATGAATTCGCATTTCAAATCGGTCAAATGTTGCTGTGCCGTCTCCGCATGGGGATTTTCGTGTTGTAACTTTTAATCTCTTTGTTGGTAATGGAACAGGTCCGCTAATTGCTATTCCTGCTTTTTTAGCAAGGTCTTGTATACTTTCGCAAATATTGTTTAACATTCCAATATCTGTGCTATTTAGTTTTATTCTTACTTTTGGCATTGAAAACAACCTGCTGGTTTTTTTCGATTTTCCTCAAACTGCGGAACAGCGATTTCTAATTGCCTCCGTGGAAATCGCATAGATTTTCTATCTATGACCATTTAGTATAATAAATTTATTGGGAATTAGTTTAAAAAACTTTTTATAGTGGTTTTATTGGTTCTTGTGGGTCAAAATTTGGTTTTAAATGAAACATAATATTTATAAGATTAATGTTCTTTAATAAAAGATGTCAAGAAAAGGAAAAGAAGAGGAAAAGATTTTTATGAAGGTTAGTAATTCTAGGAAATTATATATTCCGATTTATTTTATGATTCTTGTTTTAGTTGGTGTTATTATTTTTATAAAATATAATGGTTTGATGTTAGATAATTTTATTCTTATTTTGGTTGGATTATTTATTTTATTTTCAATAAAATTTACTGAATTACATCGGTTTAGCAATTCTTACCAAATTAATGAACATTCCTTTGTTCATAATAAGGGTATTTTTAGTAAAAAAGTTAGAAGCATGGATTTTCTCGCTATAAGTTCTATAGAAGTTGAACAAACTTTTTGGCAAAGATTGCTTGGTTATGGGGATGTTAGTATTCGTTTATATTCTGGGGAAACTGATAATTTAGTAAAACATATTAATAATCCTGCCAAATTTGCAAGATTTTTAAGAGAAAGAATATATCTTAAAAGAAAGGAGAAACTAAATTGATGATTAATTATCCAGAAAAAAAACATAAGACACACACAAAAATTATATTGGGTTTAATTATATTTGGAATCTTTTTAATTACTTTATTTTTGCTTATTTACACTTCATTTTCAGGTTCACCTTTAACAGGAAATATTATTAAAAATGACAGTTCAAATAATAGTATTATTATTTCAGCAGATTTAACTATTCCTGTTTTAACCCTGAATGACGAATTTGAAACAATAATTATCAAGGGGGATTCAGATTCTTTTCTTTATGTGGGGGATAAAAAATTTCCTTTGTCAGATTCAAAAGAAAATAGTATAATTTTAACTGATTATATTGGAGAAATTTCTTTTAATGAAAAAACAATTTTAAAATTAGAAGGAAAAGTTGGGGGGGTTTCTATTAATGGTATTCCTATGACCTCAAAATCTAATAAAAAAATGAAAATTTATTTTGATAGCGACTTTAATTATCGAATATTAGAAATTCCGGAAAACGCGTTTATTAAAATTCTGAATTATGAAACTTCTGGGAAAATTATATTAAACGAAAAAACAACAATAAATCTTGATAACGAAATTTTAACAATTGAAAAATTTTATGGGAGTTTAAAAATAAGCGATAAGCATTTTAAAATTAAAGGCCATGTAAAAAGTTTAAATATTAAAGGAACCCAGAAAATTTCTGTTTCTGTTTGAAATTTGGATAAGGGTATTTAGAAAAACAGCATAAAAATAAAAAGTTGTTGTAATAATTGTTCTCAAAAACTTTTTATAGTGGTTTTAATTAATATATTTAGAAAATGGGTGAAGATATGAAAAATAACGAAACCAAATTATTTAGAAGTTCTATTTTTGCAATTGGAATTCTTTTTAGTTTATTGTTTGTTGGTTCTTTTGCTTATTCTTATATTGAGGGCTGGACATATCTTGATTCATTATATTTTACAGTTGTGACTTTAACGACAATTGGTTATGGAGACATTATTCCAAAAACAGTTACTGGAAAAGTTTTTACAATGTTTTTTTCTTTTTTTGGAATTGCAATGGTTTTCTACTTTTTTTCAATAATTGGAAAATATGTTTTTAAGAATATGTTTGAGAAAAAACTTGAAGAACATCATGATAAACTTTTGAAACATATAAAAGAGAATAAATAAAATGGAAATATTTATAGAATTAAGTTTAATTATTTGTATTACTGCTTTAATTGCAGGGATAATGAGGTTGCTGAAACAGCCGTTGATAATTGGTTATATTATTGCAGGAATAATTGTGAGCCCGTATTTTTTAAATATTGTTCAATCTACAGAAACAATTGCTGTGTTTTCTCAAATCGGGGTGGCGTTTCTTCTTTTTATCGTCGGTTTAAGTTTAAGCCCAAAAGTTATGAGGGAAGTTGGTAAAGCTTCTCTGATAACCGGGATTGGCCAGATTGTTTTTACTTCTTTGATTGGCTTTTTTATAAGTAAATTATTAGGATTTTCAACAATAGTTTCATTGTATATTGCAGTTGCTTTGGCATTTAGTAGCACAATTATAATTATGAAATTGCTGTCTGATAAAAAAGATTTAGAAAAGTTATACGGAAAAATTTCAGTTGGTTTTTTATTGGTTCAGGATCTTTTTGTGATAATTCTTTTAATGATTATCTCTTCTTTTTC
>JAHILJ010000027.1 GCA_018897135.1 Nanobdellota archaeon
AATTAAAAAATGAAATTCAAAGAAATAATTAAAATGGAAGAAAAAGACAGGGAAAAGAAATTAAAAGATTTGAAAATGGAATTAATAAAATCGCAAATAGATTCTGCGAAAAAAGGAAATTCAAAAGCAAAAGAAATAAAAAAAATGATTGCTCAGATACTCACATTCAACCACTCTAAGGAGGCGTTGAAAAACAAGTAAATATGGAAATAGATCCAAAAACAGGATTGCCTTTAGGGGCAATAGAATGGGAAGACCTCGCGAAGAGTTCCCAAAGGATTAAGGTAACGACTGACAAAAAACGGTATGGAAAAATCGTTACTGTGGTAAGTGGTTTTGACAATGGGATTGATGTAAGAAAAACCGCAAAAGCTCTAAAAAATGAGCTTGCTTGTGGGGGGACTTACAAAGATGGAGTCATTGAACTTCAAGGATACCATGTCAAAAAAATAAAGCCATTGTTGATAAAACTTGGCTTTGAAGAAGAGTCGATCCAAGAATAAACCTGTTCAAAAATAAAAATGGAAAGAAAAAAAACAGAAACAAAAGTAAGAGAAACTTCAAAAATAGTTAGAACTAAAATTAAAACTAGAGGTAAAACTTTTGAAGGAACAGTTATTAAAAAATTCCAAAAAAGAGTTGTGATTGAATTCCAAAGAATGGTTTATGTTAGAAAATATGAAAGATATTCAAAAACAAGAACTAAACTTCACGCTCGACTTCCAGAGGGAATGGAAAAAGAAATTAATATTGGTGATTTAATAAAAGTTCAAGAATGCAGACCCCTAAGTAAAATTATTCATTTTATGGTTATTGAAAAAATAAAATCAGGAGATAAGAAATGAAAGCATTTGAAAATGCCTTATTGTTGTGTGGAAGAAAAAAAACAGAAATATTTTACCAGTTATTAATTGGAAATAGATTAAACTCTACGAATTATAAAGTTGGAACAAATTATCAAAATTCTTTAAACAATGTATGCAAAGAATATGCGAACAAAATTTTAGGAACAACATTAGAACTTGGTATCTGGAATGGGTTAATATTAAATCCTTCTGGAAAAAAAGTTCAAATTAATAAACTAAATGCTTCTGAAGCAGAATCTTTTTCCAAAAAAGTAGTTGGAGAATTAGAAAAGATTTCTACAGGAAGAGCGTTCATAATAAATAGAGGAGTCTTAAACTAAAATGAAAGCAATAAGTGCAAGAGTTACGCCTGGATTGAATTTAGGTGCGAAAATGATTGCAGCAGATAATAGCGGTGCGAAAATTGTAAAATTAGTTTCTGTAAAAAAATCAAAAGCAAAGAAAGGGAAACAAGTTTGTGCTAAAATTGCAGATTGGGTAAAAGTAAGTGTTAGAAAAGGCATTCCTGATATGAAAGGAAAAGTATTTGATGCTGTTTTAATTAGACAAAAAAAATCTTATAGAAGATTAAATGGAGAAAGAATTGCATTTGAAGATAATGCAGTTGCTATTCTAAAAGATGAAAAAGGAAATCCAAAAGGAACACAAATAAAAGGACCTATTGCAAGGGAGGTATTGGAGCGATGGCCAAGTGTGGCTAAAATTGCTTCAATTGTAGTTTAAAGGCAAAATAATAAACATTTTACCTGCATTTTTACAGGACAAAAAACAAAATGAAACAAAAATTTAACACAAGTTGGAAAGCAAGTAAACAACCAAGAAAACAAAGGAAATATTTAGCAAATGCCCCATTACATTTAAAGAAAAAACTTGTTGGTGTGAACTTATCAAAAGAATTGAGACAAAAATATGGGAAAAGAACTATTGCTGTTCGAAAAGGAGACACTGTAAAAATAATGAAAGGAAAGTTCAAAGGTAAAAAAGGAAAAATTAATAGTGTTAGTTTAAAATTTTCAAAAGTAACTATTGATGGAATTTTAGTTAAAAAACAAGATGGCTCAAAAGTTAATGTTAAATTACAACCTTCAAATTTACAAATAATTGAATTACATTTAGAAGATAAAAAAAGGAAGTTAGAAAAAGTTAAAGAGGAGAAAAAATAAAATGCACTTAAAACGACAAAAAGCGCCAAAAAATTGGCCGACAAAAAGGAAAGGAACAACTTTTTTAGTTAGACCAAACTTTAATCCTGAAAAAGGAATTCCGATTTTAATCTTATTGCGAGATATTTTAGAGATTTCAAAAAACAGAAAAGAAGTAAAAAAAGCTATTCATCTTCAAGCTATTTTATTAAATAATAAAAAAATTGTTGATGAAAAAAATAGTGCTTGTTTATTTGATGTTTTAACTATTGTTCCAGCTAAAAAATCTTATAGAGTTTCTCTTTCAGAAAAAGGGAAATTTATTGCAGAAGAAATAAAAGAATCAGATTCAAAACAAAAAATTGCTAAAATTATTGATAAAAAAATACTGAAAGGAAAAAAAGTTCAATTAAACTTAAGCGATGGTAAAAACTTTATTTCAGATTTGAAGTGCTCTGTAAATGATTCTGTTTTGATTGATTTTTCAAAAAAGAAAATTGAAAAATGTTTGCCTTTTCAAGAAAAGAAAAAAGCTTTTGTGTTTGCAGGAAAGCACTCTGGAAATCAAGGACAGATAAACAAAATAGATTCAAAAAGCAAAATGGCTGAACTGACTGTTGGAAAAAAATTAGTTAATGTTTTAATTAAACAATTGATGGTTATAGAATGATGAAAGAAAATTTAATGAGAGAAATAAAAATTGAAAAAGTTGTTTTGGGGGTAGGTGGAACTGCAGAATATTTAGAAAAAGGTGTGAAGCTTTTGAAACTTTTAACCCAAAAAGAGCCTGCAAAAATGATGTCCAGAAAAAGAATTCCTTCTTTAGGTGTTCGTCCAAAATTAGAAGTTGGGGCAGTAGTTACAATTAGAAAAGGTGCAGAAGAATTTTTGAAAAAAATGTTAATCACAATTGATAATGTTTTGAAAAAGAAGCAAATTAGCGAAAATAATTTTTCTTTTGGAATAAAAGAATATATTGAAATTCCTGGAATAGAATATCAAAGAGAAATTGGTATTATGGGTTTTGATGTTACAGTAGTTTTCAAAAGGACAGGAAGAAGAGTTGGATTAAAAAAAATAAAGAGAGGAAAAATTCCTGGAAAACAAAAAATTTCAAGGGAAGAAATAATTAAATTCATGGAGGAAAAATTTGAAACCAAATTTGAATAAAAATGACAGCAAGTGATTGGAAAAAAATATTGAAACAATTAAAAAACAAGCCAGAAGTTAGGGCAAAGTTTTTGAAACATTGTAAACCAAAAGAAAGAAAAACAGGAATTGCTGTGAACAAATGTGAAAGGTGCGGGAGATTTGGAGCACATATAAAATCATACGGATTAAATTTATGCCGACACTGCTTTAGAGAAATTGCAGTTGAAATCGGATTCAAAAAATATAGTTAAAATGTCACAAGATATTGTTGCAGATGGATTAAACATGATAAGAAATGCCAAGAAGGCAGGAAAAGAAATTGTAGAAATAAAAATAATTTCAAATCTCCTAATTGAAATTTTGAAAATCATGAAACAAGAAAAAGCAATTAAAAAATACAAAATAGATGCAAAAGAAAAAAAGATTGAAGTTACAATTGGAGAACTTTCTGAATGTAAATCGATAAAACCAAGATTTACCGTGGACAAAACACAAATTGAAAAATATAGGAGAAGATATTTGCCTGCAAGAGATGTTGGAACAATGATTATTTCTACAAACAAAGGACTTATGACCCACCAAGAAGCAGATCAAGAAAAAATTGGAGGTTGCTTAATTGCATACTTTTACTAATGAAAAAAGAAATTTTTCAAACAATAGAAATTCCAGAAGGAGTTGAAGTTGAATTAGAAGGAACACTATTAAAAGTAAAAGGACCAGAAGGAGAATTAAAAAGAAAATTTGATACAAATAAATTAGTTTTCGAGAAAAAAGAAAACAAAATAAGAATTGGGAGCAAAAAAGCAACTAAAACAGAGAAGAAAATGATAAACACAAATACTTCTCATATAAAAAATCTGATTTTAGGTGTTCAAAAAAAATTTGAATATCAATTAAAAATATGTTTTAGCCATTTTCCTATGACTGTTGAACTTCAAGGAGAAAAGGCAATTGTAAAAAACTTTTTAGGAGAAAAAATTCCAAGAAAATTAAAGATACCAAAAGGAGTTGATATTAAAATTGAGAAACAGAACATAAATATTTCTTCTTGTAATAAAGAACTTGCAGGACAAGCAGCAGCAAATTTTGAAATAGCAACAAAAATTAGAAAAAGAGACCGAAGAGTTTTCCAAGATGGTATTTTCATGATAAATAAAGCAGGGAAGGAAATATAATGGTAAAATTTTTAAGAAGAACTTCAGATCGATATTCAAAACTTGGAAAAGGAAGGAAGAAAAAACAGATTTGGAGAAGACCAACAGGAAGGGATAATAAAATGCGGGAAAAAAGAAGGGGATATCCTGCAATAGTAAGTATTGGACATAAAAAAGAAAGTTCAAAAGAAAAAAAATTAGTTATTGTTAGGAACCTTAATGATTTAAAAAAAATAAAAGAAAAAGAAATGATTTTAATTGGAAAAATTGGAATGAAAAATAAATTAGAAATTTTGAAAAAAGCAAAAGAAATGAAAATTGTTGTTTATGAAACAAACATTGACAAATTTTTGAAAAAAAATAGAAAAATAGAAAAAATTGTTGAAATCAAAAAACAACCAAAGGAGAAAAAGAAATGAATTTAAGAAAAAAAAAGGAATTAGCCTCAAGGACTCTTGGAGTTGGAAAAAAAAGAATTACATTCGTAGAGCCGAGGCTTGATGAAATAAAGGAAGCAATAACAAAGCAAGATATTCGGGATTTGAAAAAAGATGGAGCAATTGTTATAAACAAAATTAGTGGAAGAACAAAAAATTTAAAAGTAAAGGTTAAAAGAAGCGTCGGGAATATTAGGAAAAAAGTGAATAAAAGAAAAAAAGTATATGTAATTTTGACAAGAAAGTTAAGAAAACATGTTGCAAGTGAAAAAAGATCTGGCGGACTTTCAAGAGAAGACACAAAAGAAATAAGGAAAAAAATTAGAAATCGAATGTTTAAAAGTAAAGCTCATCTTAAAGAACATATTGGAGGATTAAAAGAATGAGAACTATAAAAAGAAGAAGAAAAGAAAATAAAACAGATTATGCAAAAAGAATTAAGTTCCTTAAAAGTGAGAAACCGAGAATTGTTTTCAGGAAAACAAATCGGTATTTTATAGCACAATATGTTTTGAGCGAAGAAGCAAAAGATAAAATAATTTTTGGAATGAATTCTAAACAATTGTTAAAATTTGGTTGGCCAAAAGAATCTTCAAACTCTCTTAAAGCAATACCTGCAGCATACTTGTTTGGTCTTTTATTTGGGAAAAACATTTTAGATAAAAAATTAGAAACACCAATTATTGATTTTGGGATGCAAAGAGTTTTACATAAAACAAAACTTTTCGGATTTTTAAAAGGATTAAAAGATTCTAAGATGGAAATTGAATGCGACGAAGAAAAATTCCCAGAAGAAGAAAGAATTAAAGGTTCATCGTTAAAAAACAAAATAAATTTTGAAGAAATTAAATTAAAAATAAACAAATAAAATGGAAGAAAAAAATAAACCTGCTGAAAAAGTAGAAATTAAAAAAGAAAGAAACCAAGGACAAAAAAGAGGAAGGAGAAAAGAAATTACGCGAGAAGAAATTGTAGAGGCGTGGGACCCTAAAACAAAACTTGGGAAAGATGTTAAAACAGGAAAGATAAAAGATTTAGATTTAATACTTGATGGTAAAATGAAAATTCTGGAACCAGAAATTGTAGATTCTTTGATTCATCTAAAATCAGATTTGCTTTCTATTGGACAGTCCAAAGGAAAGTTTGGGGGGGGAAAAAGAAGAGCTTGGAGACAAACTCAAAGAAAAACAAAAGAAGGAAATGTCCCAACTTTTTCAACACTTGCTGTTGTTGGAGATGAAAATGGACATGTTGGTATTGGCTCTGGAAAATCTATGGAAACTTTGCCTGCTCGAGATAAAGCAATAAGAAAAGCAAAATTAAATGTTATAAAAGTTGTTAGAGGAGATGGTAGTTTTGATAGTGTTGGTGGCGGAAATGCAAGTATTCCATTTAAAGTAGAAGGAAAATCAGGAAGCGTGAAAATAATTTTATATCCTGCAGCTCCGGGAACAGGTTTGGTGATTGCAAATGAATTGAAAAAAATTTTAAAACTTGCAGGAATTTTTGATATTTATAGTAAAACTTTTGGTAAAAAAAGAACAACTTTTAATTTAATAAAAGCGTGCGTGCAAGCATTGGAAAAAACAAATTTGGGAGGAGAAAAATGATTTGCATTATTAGAATAGCCGGACAAGTTGGATTAAATCAAGATATTAAAGAAACTTTATACAGATTAAGAATTAGAAGAAAATATGCTTGTGTTGTTTTAGATAAACCTACAAAAGAACAACTTGGAATGGTAAAAAAGGTTCAAGATTTTGTTGCATATAGAGAAATAAGCAAAGAAACTTTTGAAAAATTAGTTAAAGCTCGTGGAAAAAAAGGAAAGGAATTTTTTAGATTGCACCCTCCACGAAAAGGAATTGATAGTAAAAAACATTTTGGGGTTCAAAAAGGTGTTTTAGGAAATAACAAAGGAAAAATAAATGAATTAGTTGAGAGGATGTTATAGTAAAAATTTTTAAAATGAAAATCAAAAAAAGAAAAAAATCAAGCAGAATGCATGGAAAGAAAATGGGAACTCATGGTTGGGGTGCGAGAAAAAAACATAAAAAATCAGGACATCGTGGAGGAACTGGAATGGCTGGAACAGGAAAAAGAGCAGACCAGAAAAAAACACTTATGACAAAACTTTACGGAAATAATTATTTTGGAAAACAAGGTGTAACAAGCAGAGGAACAAAAAGAGATATAAGAAAAAGAATTAATTTGCAAACAATTGAACTAAACTTACAAAAATATGGAAAGAAAGTTGGAAATAAATGGGAAATTAATTTAAAATATTATAAAATTCTTGGAACAGGCGAAGTAAAAAACAAGTTAATTATAAAAGCTCTAAGTGCTTCTAAATCAGCAATTGAAAAAGTGAAAAGAGCAGATGGACAAATCATCTTCACTCGTCCGCCTAAGCAGAGTCGAACGAAAGCAGGTGGGAAAATAGTTTTAATAACTAATGAAAAGAAAGTAGTTGTTAAGAAATAAACAATAAAATGGACTTTAGAAAAATATTTGATTTTATTCCAGAAGTTGTAAAACCTTCTGAAAAGAAAGTTGGCTTTAATGTTAAACTTAAATGGACTCTTGTTATTTTAGCTGCGTTTTTTATTCTTGCAAACATTCCACTTTTTGGTTTATCTGAAAATGCTCTTTCAAGATTTGAATATTTAGCAATTATCCTTGGAACAGATTTTGGAAGTATAATCTCTCTTGGAATTGGGCCAATTGTAATGGCTTCTATTATTTTGCAATTGTTAACAGGTTCAGGAATTTTGAATATTGACACAACAACTGTTGAAGGAAAAAAGTTTTTCCAAGGTTTACAGAAAATTTTAGTTTTGTTTTTTATTATTTTTGAATCTATGATTTATGTTTTGATGCAAGGGCTTCAGGCATTACCTGGATTTACAGGGATAGTTATTTTTCAATTAATCCTTGGTGGTTTAGCTATTTTTTATATGAATGAACTTTGTGAAAAATGGGGATTTGGTTCTGGTGTTAGTTTATTTATTGGAGCAGGAGTTTCATGGAGGTTGATTACAAGTGCGTTCCAGTTTGTTAACCAACAAGGAAGAAATTGTTTGCTTGATTTTACAGGAACAGGTTGCTCTGGTAAAGTTTTAGTTATGATTCAATCTATAATTAATAAATATCCAATTGAATTTTTATCAGCAGCTGCAGCTATTTTAGCAACTGTTTTAATTTTCTTATTAGTTGTTTGGGTTCAATCTTTGAAAGTTGAAATTCCTTTATCTTTTGGAAGAGTTCGTGGTTATGGCGTGAAATGGCCTTTATCATTTTTCTATGCTTCTGTTATTCCAGTTATTTTAACAGCTGCTTTAATTGCTAACTTGCAATTGTTTGGAGGTTTGCTTGAAAATTGGCTTGGACATGCAACGATTTTAGGTCATTTTATAGACGGAAGAGCTGTTTCAGGTTTTTCATTTTGGGTGGGCTCAACAAATCTTTTAGAATTAGTAATTCGTGGGGGTTTTCTTCCAAAATATTTAATTCAAGGTTTAACACACATATTCTTTTTCATGGTTTTCTCAACAGTATTTGCTGTGTTCTGGGTTAAAACTTCTGGGATGGATGCAAAAGCTCAAGCACATAAAATTGCAGCTTCAGGTTTACAAGTTGCAGGATTTAGACAAGATGAAAGAATTCTTGAAAGTATTTTAGATAGATATATTATGCCTTTGACTGTAATGGGCGGTCTTGCAATTGGATTACTTGCTTCTATCACAAATTTATTTGGAGCATTGGTTTCAGGAACAGCAATTCTTTTAGTAATTATGATTATGTTCCAATTTTACCAAAATATTGCACAACAACATATGACTGATATGAATCCTGCGATGAGAAAGTTTATGGGGAATTGAGATTAGTTAAGTTTTAAAACAACTTTAGTTTTAATGTAAAATGAACAAAGAGGCAAAAGAGGGGAGTTTTAAACCAATTATTATTGTGATGGTTTTGTCCTTAGTTATTGCAGGGTTTTGGGATAGTGCTCCTTTTTTGAAAAATGTTGTGCATGCTATTTTAAACCCGAGTGCAGGAGCGTTGTTAAATTGGAATCTTACTTGGGGAATGATGGTTCTTGTTTTTCTTATTTCTGTTTTGACGACAGTTGTTCAAAAATATGCAACAGACCAGGAAACTTTGAAAGAACTTAAAAAAGAGCAGAAAATTTTGCAAGAGGAAATGAAAAAATATAAAGATCATCCTGAAAAATTAATGGAATTGCAGAAAAAACAATTTGAATTTATTCCAAAGACCATGAAACTTAGTATGCGGGCGATAATGTTTACAGGTATTCCTTTTATTTTGTTTTTTAGATGGTTTATGGATGTTTTTACAGTTCTTGGTGAGCCAAAGTTCTTTGGATTTTTATCATGGTTCTGGTTTTATCTTATTTTTGTGATGATATTCAGTAGCATATTAAGGAAATGGTTGAAAGTTGTTTAAATGAAAACTTCAATAAAAAGAGGACTTGGTTTTGGAATTACTTCTGGTGTAATTACAACTTTGGGTTTAATAATCGGTCTTTATTCAAGCACAAATTCTAAAATAACAATCATCGGAGGAATTATAATTATTGCAGTTGCAGATTCGCTTTCTGATGCATTTGGAATTCACATTTCTGAAGAATATGCATCAAAAAATAAAGAAAAAGATATTTGGCGTGCAACTTTTTCAACTTTGTTTTTTAAATTTATTTTTGCAATAACTTTCATAATTCCATTTTTATTTTTTAAACTGTCTCTTGCAATAATTATAAATATAATTTGGGGGCTTGTTTTAATTTCAATTTTTAGTTATTATACTGCAAAAAAACACAAAACTTCTGTAAAGAAAGCTGTGTTAGAACATCTTGTCATATCTATTGTAGTTATTGTTCTGACTTATTTTATTGGAATGTTTATTGGAAAAGTTTTCGCATAACAAAAATTTAAAAGCATTGTTTTCTCTTTTTTTCCATGGAAAACTCAGAACAAGAACTTATGTATAAATTAAGCATGTTTGAACAGCAAATTCAACAAGTTCAACAACAAATGCAAGCTGTTGAACAAGCAATTGAAGAAATGAATTTTTTGAACAAGGGCTTGGACGAGTTAATCGGTTCAAAGGATAAAGAAATTCTTGCACCAATTGGAAGAGGAATTTATGCAAAAACAAAACTTTTGTCAGAAGAACTTATTGTTGATGTTGGCGAGAAGAACTTTGTGAAAAAATCAATTCCAGATACAAAAAGAATAATAACAGAACAAATTGAAAAACTTGGTGAAGCTCAAAAAGACTTAGAAAAAACAATGGAAGAAATTAATTCTGATTTGACAAAGACAATGAATGAAGCTATTGTTAAGAAGAAAGGGGAAAAGGAAAAAGAGACATGTGGGGGTGGTGAGGAAGATTGTGAGTGTGAAGAAGAAAGTTGTGATTGTAGTGAGGATTGTGAGTGTGGGAAATAGGAAAATATAAATATGGTTAATTCTACCATAATATTATGGTAAAAAATAAATTCTCTTTGAAAGAAAAAATTTTAAAATATTTAATTGAAAATAAAGAAAGCAAGAGTTCTATAAGGAAAATATCTCAACAACTTAATACAGATTATAAAAATACCTTTAATATAATAAACTGTTTTCCTGAAATAATTTCTAAAGAAAAAATCGGAAACACCAATAAAATAAAGCTTAAGTTAATTCCAAATAAGGAAATTTATTCTATTGAAGAAAAAAGAACAAAAGACTTTTTAGAAAAAAATAAACAATTAAAATTATTGCATGAAGATATTATGTCTATTAATTATCCTTTTTTTATTGTTTTACTTTTTGGTTCTTATGTTAAAAAAACTCAAACTAAAAAATCAGACATTGATATTTGTATAATATCAGATAACAAAGAAAAAACAAAAGAATTAATTTCAAAATTTAATTTACTCCCTCTCCCTCTTGAAATTCAGGAATTTTCATTTAATGAATTTGAATCTATGATAAAAACAAAAGAAGTTAATCTTTCTGACGAAATTATTAAAAAGAACATTCTCCTTTATGGTATAGAAAATTATTATAATTTAATTTCAAAATGGATGAAAATAGAATAAGAATTGCAGAAAAAAACTTTAAAAGATACCTTGATGAAGGGTTAATAAGAAAAATCCCTTTTTCTGAAATAATTTATAGAACTTATTTAAATAATTCTTTGGAGAGTTTAAGAGTTGCTGAAGAAATTTTTAAAGTGAAATCGTCTCCTTTGTGGGTTGTTGTGTGTTCTTATTATTCTATGTTTTATATTGCTTGTGCTTATATTTACAAAAAAGGTTATAAAACAAAACATGAAATAGTTCATCAAATTGTGAATGAATCCATAATTGTTCTTGCAAGACATGATTTAGAAAAACATTTTTTAGAAGAATATGAAGAAGAAAAAGAAAAGGCGATGACTTCGACAGAGAATTTGCTTAATGATTATGAATTTGAAAAAACAAAAAGATCACAATTTCAATATGAAACCACAGGCGAAATAAAAGAAGCCAAAGCAAAAACTTCTCTTGAAAGAGCAAAGAACTTTGTTGCTGTTATGAGGGGGATTTTGTGAATGTTGGGAAGGTGGTGAGGACTGTGGGAAATAGAAAGATCTAAATAATATTTATTCTTAATTTTAAATAATGGAATATAAACCTTATTGCAAAAAAATTGATCGGTCTATGATGGATTGGGGGTTTACTCTCCCTAAAAAATATATAAAAGATTTTGAAGCAGAAGATCCTGTTAATAAATTAAAAAAATTTAGAAAAGTTAATCTCTTATGGGATGGAAAGAAATATGAAGTAAAATTATGTTATGTCCCAAGAAAAGGGTATTCTTCTGTTCATCAATTAAGATGGGATAATAATAAGGAATTTTTGAACAAATTAAGGAAAACATTTATTCAAAGTTATATCATTCTAAAAAGCCAAAAAGAATTATTTGATGTTGAAAATAAAAAAGGAAAACATTTTAGAACAAAAGAGCATCAAGAAGCCATTCTCTTTTCTCCAGTAGATTCAAAAACCATCAGAACCGAGGTTTTTATAAAAATTGAAAATGAATGGAATACTTTATTTAGAAGATTAACCGAGGAAAATGTTTTTGGATGGCTCTTTGACAAAGATAAAAAATATTTAATATCAAAAAGCACAAATTGGGAAAAAGTTAAAGAATTTAAAAAACATCTTAATGCTGTTAATGTAATTTATTATTTAGCTAATACAAAAAAGAGATTATTATATATTGGAAAGGCAAATATTCTAGGAAAAAGGGTAAAACCAGGAAGAACCCACCAAAATATGCCTGGAGATTGGGATTTATTTAAATATGATATTATAAAACCAGAATATTCAAATATTTTGGAAAGAATAGAAGACCACACTATAAGAACAATAGCTTCTATCTTAAAAAATAATAAAGGGTATCCAAGTTTAAGTTTAGAAGGTTATAAAATAGTAAATTCAAATTGGAAAAAATTATAATTAATTCAAGAATTTTTAGATTATCATTCTTTCAAGGATCATCTTTAAATATTAATCCTTCTCTTAGATTAAATGAAAATAGAACAATCAACAATTCAGAAAACATTTGTTGTTGAACATAAAGGGAGAATTTATAATATAGATTATTTAAATTCCGACGGACAAATTTTAGGATTAATAAACAGAAATAACTGGGAAGTTTTTGATGAAAATTCAGAAGAATTAAAAATTTATTTATTTCAAGAAGAAACAAAAAGAGAAAAAGAAAATGTTAAAAAGAACAAGAAATTATTCATAAAACTAATTAAATTTTGTATAAAACATTTTGAATATTATAATCCTATTAAGGAGAAATAAAGTTGAAGAAGAAAATGGGTAAATATAATTTAATGCCTTTAAAATCTCATCAAAGAAAATTATTAATCACTCAAACCCCTCCTCGATTATTTGAGAGATTGGCTTTCCTGTTCTTTGCTTTATTTCTTTTAATTTATTAATAGTCCCAACTGACAAAGTGATGTCAATTCTTTTCCTCTGAAAAGGAAGCTCTTAGGTCTTGTCATAATTCTCAAGAATTTCAAAAGCTTCTTTGTTTTCTTTTAATATTTGTTTTATCTCACTATTTTTCATACACATAAATATTTGTTAGTTTAATTACTGGTTTTTTTTATGATATAAATCTAAAATATAAATCAAATTTTTATCTGAAAAATAAGCATAAGACAATCTAAAAGGCTTAATGTAAACTTCTCTCTTCCCTTTTCTATCATGCCTCATAGGTTTCCCAACTTCAGGGTTTTCAGAAATTTTTTTAATTTGTTTTTTTATTTTTATTATTAATAATTTATCTTTTATTTTAGAAATAATTTCTTTAAACTCTTTTGTAAATTCTACTTCTACCATTTACCCATTTCTTCTAAAAATTCATCCACATCCATTCTGATTCCCTCTCCAGCCTCAATTCTCTTATATGCTTCTTCTGTTCTTCTTGCAAATTCTAAATCTTCTTGAAATTGCTCGTCCATCTTTGTTGCTCTCTTTAAGATTAAACTATTTTCTCCTTGGATAATTAATATTCTTTCTCCTTCACTAATTCCCAATCTCATTCCTTGGGGAATTACAATTTGTCCTTTAGAACTCATTCGTGTTATTCCTATTTCTACCATAGTAAGATTTGTCTTACCAAGTATTTAAACTTTCCTATTTCCCAACCTTCCTCAAAAACTCCCCATAACTTTGAACACCAAACTCACTTACAATTCCTGCAAGATATTTTTTAGGAATAAATTCAAAAGCAGGATTTTGAATCTTAATCTTTTTTGGTGCTTTGTCCCAAACTTCATTAAGTTTTCTTTGCTCATGTGGAACTTTTGCTTTTGTGAATTTCCAAGAATCAGCAACAATATAAACAGGAATTTCTTGGTTCTTTGCAATCTGGCAAATAACTTCACTTCCAATTTTATTTATCACACCTTTTTTCGTCAAAGCATCTGCACCAAGTAAAACTAAATCAGGTTTTTCTGTTCCTTGCTCTTTAGACAAAGCAACACCTAGGGCAGAATCAACAAACATTGTGACTTTTATTTTTGCTCGCTTCAATTCTTTTGCAGTTTGCCGTCCCTGAAGCAAAGGCCGAGTTTCTGTATTATAAACTTCAAATTTTTTTCCTTTTCTTTTTGCAAAAATCAATGCGTTCACAACACTTGTTGAATGGCAATGTGTAAAAATTACAAAACTGCTTTTAATCAACTTCAAAACATTTTTATTAATTTCATTTTGTGCAAAATCGAAATGTTGCAAAATTTCTTTTTCTGAAATCTTTTCTGTCTTCTTTAAAACATTCCAAAGCATTGGTTCTGTCGGACGGGATTTCAAAAGAATTTTCTTAGATTTTTTTGTTGGAATTAAAAAATATGCTTCAAGTGCTTTTCGAGCAATGTTCCGAGCACCTTGAATTTTCACTTCTTTTATATCTTTAACAATTTTATCAAACTCTTTTTGTTTTTTCATAAACTCAACAAGAATTAATATTATAAAAATGTTGGGATATTGCACTCACTTTGTTTGTGATATTAATATAAATTTCTAATAAAAATCATAGGAAATTATAATGATGAAATTTTAGCAGATCATCATGGCGAAGCCTAATGCAGAGCAAATCAATTAGTGAGCGAGCTTGCGAGCGAACTTAATCAAACTACAAATATTTAAAAGTAATATTTAGTTTATTTGAATATGATTGAGTCATTAATTAATCCAAAAAGAGATACAAAAGGACCTTGGAAAATGTTTTTCATTGGTCTGCTTTATGCTTCTTTATCTCTCTTGCTTGTTAAATGGTTTTTTAGTGGAGACAGTGTTTTGTATGAATATTCTGGAATGATTGTAATAACTTTTTGTGTTATGTTTTCTTTGCCATTTATGTATTTTATAATTAAAAGAGAAGAAAAAGAAGACGAAGAAACAGAAGGCTTTTTCAAGGTTTGGAAAGTTCACAAAGATGCGCTTTATGCTTTTATGTGGTTGTTTTTAGGATTTATTGTTGCGTTCTCATTTTGGCACATTATTTTACAGGATGCAAATTTATTAAATGCACAAATAGAAACTTACTGTGCAATTAACAGTCCTGGTTCTTTTGAAAATTGTGTTTCAACTTATAGTTTTTCAGGAAACATGGTGGAAACAACAGGTTCTGCAATTAAAACAATTAGATTTTTTTCAATACTTCAAAATAATATTTATGTCATGATTTTCACTTTGATTTTTTCATTGATTTTTGGAGCTGGCGCGATTTTTGTTTTAGCTTGGAATGCAAGTGTAATAGCTGCTGCAATTGGGATTTTTTCAAAATATAATGTTTCTCAAATTCCATTAGGACTTGCAAGATATATGATTCACGGTTTTCCTGAAATTGCTGCATATTTTTTAACCGCTTTAGCAGGAGGAATGTTTGGTGTAGATGTTCTAAGAAATAAAATCAATGGAAAAAAATCATTAAGAGTTCTTGAACATGTTGTTGTGTTATTATTCCTCTCAATTTTAATTTTAATTTTCGCTGCAATAGTCGAAGTTTATTTCACGCCAATTTTATTTTAGAGTTTAGATTCATTAAATTTAAAAAAGTACTTTGATAGATTAATCTATGGAACCTATTTTATTGGCAACAGTTTTTCTTGGATTTTTCTGCACATTTTTATTAATGCCTTTTTGGATAAAAAAAGCAAAACAAATTGGTTTGGTTTGGGAAGATATGAATAAATTCGCCAAAGACGAGAAAGTTGCCGGGTCCGGAGGTTTAATGGTTTTATTTGGGTTTTTAATTGGAGTTTTAACTTATGTTGCAATTAAAACTTTTTATGTTCATACAAACACAATTCTTGTTGAAATTTTTGCATTACTTGCCTCTATACTTTTTGTTGGTTTAGTTGGATTTATTGATGATTTATTTGGATGGAGACATGGAGGTTTATCTGTAAGGTCAAGAATAGTTTTGGTTTTTTTTGCTGCAATTCCTTTGATGGTAATTAATGCAGGAGAACCAACAATGGCAGGAATTAATTTTGGATTATTTTATCCTTTGATTATTATTCCTCTTGGGATAATCGGTGCAACAACAACTTTTAATTTTTTAGCAGGATTTAACGGACTTGAAGCAAGTCAAGGAATAATTATTTTGACAGCACTTTCAATTGTAACTTATTTAACAGGAAACCCTTGGCTTAGTGTAATTGCACTTTGTATGGTTGCTTCTTTAATTGCTTTTTATATTTTTAATAAATACCCTGCAAAAGTTTTTCCGGGGGACATAATGACTTATTCAATTGGGGCGTTAATTGCTGGAATTGCCATCCTTGGAAATATTGAAAAAATAGTTTTATTCTTTTTTATTCCATACATACTTGAAACAATTTTAAAAATACGTGGCGGGCTTCCACAATCATTTGGAAAACCAAAAGAAGACAATAGTTTAGAACTTTTATACGGAAAAGTCTACGGATTAACACATTTATCTATATTTATTTTAAGCAAGTTCAAGAAAAAAGTTTATGAAAAAGATGTTGTTAAGGCGATAAATTCATTCCAAATTTTAATAATAATTCTTGGATTTTTGATATTTTTATAAGAGTAAAAAGCTTTTAAATAAAGTTTCTTTTGTTGAAACATGGATGAAGAAGAAATAAATTTAAAAGAAGATGCGAAAAAGTTTTGGAAAAAAACTTGCTCATTTTTAAAACAAAAAAAAGTTCAGAATGCATTAGTGATAATTGCACTTCTTGCAATAATTGTTCTGGGAACTTGGATTCGTGTTCAAAATCTTCCTTTATTAAAAGATTCAACAACAGGAGAGTATATTCCTCTTGCATTAGACCCTTTTTATTTTTTAAGAATTTCTGAAACTTTACATGAGAACGGTGGCGTTCTACCTGAGTTTGATGATATGCGGTCCCCTCATTTAGATGTCTCCTGGTCTAATGAAATTCTCCCAAAATCAACCTTAATTTTACATAAATTAATTTCTATTTTTTCTAAAGATTCTACATTAAGATTTGCAAATGTCCTAAATCCAGTTATATTTTTTGCTTTGGGTTTAATTATCTTCTTTTTTTTAATTTGGCTTTTAACAAAAAACAAATGGATTGCAATTCTATCTTCCTTTATTCTAACAATTATCCCCCCTTATTTATATCGTACTCTTGCTGGATTTTCAGATCATGAAGCAATAGGAATGGTGGGAATATTTTTGGCCTTGTTTTTCTTTGCATATGGTTTATTTTCTTTAGACAAGAAAAAATTGAATTTGATTAAAACAGGCCTTATTGGATTAATTGCTGGATTTTTCACAATGTTTGCAATAGCAGGGTGGGGGGGTGGAGGAAAATTTCTTTTTATGATTTTTCCTTTAGCATTTTTTATTCGATGGCTGACAAAAAAAGATAAAATCCTACAAAATAATATTTCTTTTTATGGTCTTTGGATTCTTGGGATTTTTCTTGGTGCTATCTTTTTTGGATATCAAATAAGTTCTATCTTAAAAGGGTACCTTCTTTCAATAAGTGGTATTTTAACTTTATTTGTCTTAGGATATATAATTATTGAGTTTGTCTTTACAAAATTTAATTTCTTTTCAAAAAAAGTTGGAAAATATAAAAAGGTTATTAGTTTAGTAATTACTTTAATTTTTGGCATGATTGCTTACCAGATATTGGTGGGGGATCTTTTTACAATGATACTACATTTAATAAAAACAATAGTTTATCCTTTTGGGACAGATAGGGTTTCTTTAACTGTTGCTGAAAATGCCCAACCATATTTAAATGATTTGATTTCACAAATTAGCAAATTTATCTTTTATACTTTTTTATTTGGATGTTTTATTGTTGGCATAAAACTTTCTAAAGGAATTGAAAAAAAGAAATTAAGACCCTTATTTTCTTTTTCTTTTGCCATTTTTATTTTAGGAATTTTATTTTCAAGAATTTCTTCAAGTTCTATTTTTAATGGAGAAAACTTTTTGTCAAAAGCTTTTTTCTTTGTTTCCTTTTTATTTTTTGCTATATCCTCTGTATATATTTATTTTAAATCAAATTGGGAAATAAAAACAGAATGGATTTTTATTGCTGTTTGGATGATTCCAATGATATTATCTGTTAGATCAGCTGTAAGAGTTTTCTTTGCAATTGTTCCTTTTATTTCTTTTATGGTTCCTTTAACTATTTTTGAAATAAGTAAATATGCTAAAAAAAGTAAAGATGATTTAATTAAATTATTTGTTTGGATAATTTTAATTGTTTTAATTATTGGATTAATATTTACCGTTTTTTCACATTATAAAATTGCAAAATTTCAAGCAGAAAATCAAACACCTTCTTATAATTCAATGTGGCAAAATGCAATGAATTGGGTTAGAAATAATACCCCAAAAGAATCAATATTTTTACATTGGTGGGACTATGGTTATTGGGTGCAAACAGGAGGGCAAAGACCTACTGTTGCAGATGGGGGGCATTCTCAAACAGGTTTTGGAGATCATTTAATTGGAAGATATGTTTTAACAACGCCTTATCCAGAAACAGCTAAATCTTTTATGAAAACTCATAATGTTTCATATCTTCTAATTGATCCTACAGACATTGGAAAATATTCTGCTTATAGTTCTATTGGGAATGATAAAGAAACAGGAGATAGGTCTTCTTATATTCCAACTATCTTAGCTAATCCATCTCAAACTCAAGAAACACGAGATGGAAAAATCATTTTTTATGATGCCGGGTTTTATTTAGATTCTGATTTAGTTTATAACGAAAAAGAAATAAATATTTTCCTTCCTAAAGGAAAAGCTGCATTGGGTGGAATAATTTCTGAAATAAAAAATGATACAATTCTTCAACCAAAGGGAATCTTTGTATACAATGGAAAACAATACTCAATTCCAATAAGATATCTTTTTGTTGGAGAAAGGCTTATGGACTTTAAAGAAGGAATTAATGCTACTGTATTTGTATTTACTAGTGTTAATCAAATTAACGACGGAATTTCTATTGATAATATGGGTGCTGCAATGTATTTATCTGAAAAAACAAAAGATAGTTTAGTTGCAAAAATATATTTAATGAACGACCCCCTTGATGAATATTCTGAACTTAAATTAGTTCATTCTGAAGAAGATCAAGTTTATTCTGTTTTAAAAATGCAAGGATTAAATCCTACAGAGTTTATTTATTATGGGGGCGTAAGAGGACCAATGAAAATTTGGAATTTTAACCCAACAGAAGAAATTTTAGTAAGACCTGAATTTTTATCTACCTCTGGGGAATATGGGGAATTTGATGATTTACAATTTGTAAAAGAAGATATATTTAAATAAACTTTTTAGTTTATCAGTTTATGAAAGAAGTAAAAATAGAAAGTAGAAAAATTTGGGAAAAACAGATTTCTAGAAAAGATTCAGTTTTAGATATTGGGTGTTGGAGTGGAGAAAAATTATTAGAACTTTTACCTAAAACCAAAAATGGTTTTGGTATGGATATTAGTGGTTCTAAGTTTCATCTTGCAAATCCTAAAATAAGAAATAAATTAAAAAAATGTGATATTACAAAAAAGGTCCCATTTAAACAAAAATTTGATTGGATTATATTAGGAGAAGTTTTAGAACATGTTAGCGACGATGAAAAAGCATTGAAAAATATTAGCAATTCTTTAAAAAAAGGGGGAAAATTAATCTTAACAACTCCGCGTTCTATTAAATTTTTTCAAATTTGGGACCCTGCATGGTTTAGATGGAAATTTCTTAAAGGCCAAAAGCACCACCATTATACAAAACAAGAACTTATAAAAAAATTGAAAAAAAAGAATCTTCTTATAAAAGAATATTACATTACAGGAAATTTTATTTGGGTTCTTAATAGGTGGATTAATGTTATTTTAGAATATTTACTTAGATTAAAAAAAGTTCATTTTTCTAAAGAAAAGAAAGGATTTTGTGATTGGATTATACTTGCAGAAAAGATATAAAGGGAAAACCATAAGAAAGATTATGAAAAAAATAGCATTATTTCATCCTTGGATAAAATCTCGTGGAGGCGGAGAAAAAGTTGTTTTAGAATTTTTAGAAAAATCTAAACATGAAATTGATTTGTTCACGTGGGTTTATGATGAAGAAAATACTTTTGAAGGATTTAAAAAATTTAAAATAAATGTTATTGCTCCAAAATTTGCAAAAAAATTATCAAGGTTCCATCTTCTTAGGGGTTTATTTTTACCAATTAGTTTATTGAAAAAAATTCCATTAGAAAAATATGATAAATTTTTAATTTCTACGTCAGGGATTGGAGAGTTTATAACTTTTAGAAATTACAAAAAAGGGCAAACTTATGCTTATATTCATACCCCCTTAAGGGAAGCTAATGAAAAAATTGTTGAATGGAATTTGGAAAATAGATACAATTCATTTTTAAAAAAACAGATTTATCTAATTGCAGTAAAAATTTATAGAATTTTTGAGAAAAGAGCTTGGAAAAAGTTAGATGTAGTTATCTTTAATTCAGAATTAAGTAAACAAAGGGCAGAAGAAAGCAATCTTCTTAAAAAGAAAAAAAATTTTATTATTTATCCTCCAATTGAAAATGTGAAAAAGGAAAAAGGAAAAAATGAAAATTATTTTTTATATGTTTCAAGAATCAATGCCCCTAAGAGACAATTAGAACTTTTAGGAGCTTGGGAAAAATTTAGTAAGAAATTTCCCAAATACAAATTAATTTTAGTTGGTTCTGAAGAAAATAAAAATTATTCTAAAGTTGTTAAAAAAAAGATTAAAGAATTAAAAAATATTGAACTTAAATCTGGATTAAAAAAAGAAAAATTAGAAAATCTTTATTCTAATTGTTTAGCAGGATTATTTTTAGGTTATCAAGAAGATTTTGGAATTGTTCCTTTAGAGATTGTTAATTGTGGGAAACCCTTGATTGCAGTTGATGAGGGGGGTTTTGTTGGAGCAATTGGCAATTTTCACAAAATAAAAGAAAAGCAAAATTCAAAAGAAATGATTGAAGAGATTGAAAAGGCTTTAGAGAATTTTGTTAGAGCAAAGAAGAAAATAAAAACAGAAAATAAAATAAAATATCAAAATTTCATTAAAGAAATTGATAAAATAATTGATAAAATTTAAAATGAAAAAAATAAAAGTTTATTTGCAGTATCCTTGGAAGTTCCCAGATTCCCCTTATTACAAATATTTAATTCAAGATACTCCAAAGGAAATAGAATTTCAGAATACAAAAAAACAAAAAGGTGTAATAACCGGTAAAAGATTTTTTTGGATTTCAAATTTTTTAAAAA
>JAHILJ010000028.1 GCA_018897135.1 Nanobdellota archaeon
ATTGCACTTCGTGCTTGATGTATGTCCTTGACTTGCAAAAAAACTCTCTACGCTAAAGCTTCGAGCCACGTTGCACTCTCACATTCGTTCGGGTCTCCTAACAGGTAAGTTAAGTTCAATAAAATTTGAGTTCCTTTTCTTTTTAGAAAAAAGAAACAAAAAGAGGAGGAGTCAAAAAAAGTTAAATCTAAACCTTTTTAATCTAATAATTATTCCTGTTTTGTAAGATGTTTGGATTTATTGAACGAGATTATATGGGTCGTTTCTGTCAATTAGAAATTGCAAAAGTAAATGGACATATGCAAGAAGAATTCGAAAAACACGAAAAAGTCAATGTTACAAATTTAAAAAACAAAATTGTTCCATTCAGAGGACATCATTTATTAAGTCTTAAAAATTATATTTTAAAACCTCAAGTAGGTCCAGACTATGAAAATTACGAAAAACTATTTTATCAAAAAAAACATGTATTCTATCAAAATTTATTACAAAACAATTTAGACATTTCTTTAAAAATTGTTGAAAATGAACCTGATTTTATATGCAATCTGGGTTGTTGGCAAAGACAACCTACTTGTTTTACTGATTTTGGTGAAAATGCAGAAGATTATGATGGAAAAATAGCGATGGGCTTTGGATTTAATATCAACCAAATTTATTTCACAAATGAAGTAATAGAAAAAGTAAAATCATCTTCTTTTAAACATTGAAAAACATAAATAACAAAAGTTGCAGACTCCCCCTCGTCCTTTGGACATATTGACTCACCTTTGGCTCGAATTGATATAAGTGAAAATTTAACTGAGCCTTCGGCTTTTTTTCTTGCAGAAAAAACGTATAACAGCGATTAAGAGACTCTGCCTTGCAGGCTCCGTCCAAATTGAATTTTTATGGGTTGCCTCAAAAATTCAACTTCTCTTAATCGCGATGTTATATTCAATATTATTTTTGCCCCTCGACCGATAATTTTATAATCATTCAAATTTAACTAATACTTATGACATCAAAAGCCCTTATACTTGTAGATTTCGAAAAAGAATGGACTGATAAAAGTTCAGATTATTTTGTTGGTGATGTTTCCGAGTTAATCGAAAAAACCAACAAACTTATTGAATATTGTAGAAAAAATAATTACAAAATAATCTTCACTACGCACATCGAAAAAGATTCTGATGAAGCATTTGCTCCAGACTCCGAAAATGTCGAAATTATCGATGAAATAAATAGACAAGATTCCGACGTGCTTATTACAAAAAATAAAATCAGTCCATTCTATCAAACGGAGTTAGAAAAGCATCTTGAGGGAATTGATGAAATAGTTATCTGCGGAATTTTAACAAATCTATGTGTTAGAAGTTTGGCTCAAGATGCTTATGATAGAGATTTCGAAATCAAGATTATCAAAGATTGTTGTCGGGCTTTTGATGAAGAAACTCACAATTTCACAATCAAAGATTTGAAAGCAACAAGAGAAGAAATTGAATTCTTAAATTTGAATGATTATAAAATTATCGGTCGAGGGGCAAAAATAATACTCTGAAATTTCCCTTCGGGACGTTGCACTCTGGCTCGGTTTTTCTGGCGAAAAACGAATATAACAAAGCGTTAAGAGATTCCGAAATCTTACAGATTTCTCCATCCTAATTTTGGCTACGCCAAAACTACTCTTAACGCCAAAGTTATATCCAATAAAATTTTGAGCCCTTGAAAATAGAAAAGAACTTAAATTAATATATTTATTTAATATGTATGAGAATAGGGATTATTGGACCTAATCAATGTCCACAACTAAATAAAGAAGAGCTAGAGATAAGGAAAACTAATCTTAAAAGAGTTGCACAAATTTTAGCAAAAACAAATACTGAAATCCTCCTTACTCCTGATAAGAACTCTCTTTTGGAATTACTAGGACAAGAATATCTAAAAAAGAATGGTAAAAAAATATATGAGGTAATCCCATTAGATGATGATTATGAAGAGCATCTAAATGTAGAACTAGGTGAACTAATTTCTTGTGGAAAATGGCCAAATCAACCTTCAAAATATAATGAAGAATGTGATGTAATGTTCTGTGTAGGTTATGGTGGAATGGTAATGGCCGAGATAGGTTTTTCTAGATATTATAATCCTAAAAAAATTTATATCATAAACGAATTTATATCTCAAAAACTTCCTGAAGAAATCGGACTAGATATAGAATATATAAATTTAGATGAATTAGAAAATATATTAAAAAAATTAAAATAAAAACGGGCTCAAAATTTTACTCTCCTTCGTTTCACTCAGTCGGGGACGTCTTGCAGACTTTCGCTGCGCTCACCCTCATCTAACAGGGCTTAAAGAGCTCCGTCTTGCAGACTCCGCCCGAATTCTTCGTTTCACTCAGAACTCTCCTTAAGCCCGATGTTAATCCCCCGCAAAAAACTTAAAAACTCCTCAATCTAATCTATTTTATGAAAGTTAAAAATCAAACTAAAAACTTTTTTAATAGAGTTTATTTTTGGATGGTTGCTGGTTTAGTTTTGTCTGCAGTTTTCGCTTTTTTGGTTTCAAGTTCGCAAACATTAATGTCTTTAGTTTTAAGCCCACTTATTTTTGTTTTTATTATTGCAGAATTGGTCATGGTTATTGTTCTGAGCGCGCGGTTCCAGAAACTCAAAACTTCAACAGCAAAAACACTTTTCATAATTTATTCAATTTTAAACGGAATTACACTTTCTGTTATTTTGTTAGCTTACACAGGTTCATCTATCTTCCTTGTTTTCTTAATTGCAGCAGTAATGTTTGGTTCTTTAGGTTTTGTTGGTTTTGTCACAAAAAAAGATTTGTCAGCAATGGGCAAGTTCCTTTTCATGGCCTTGATAGGTTTAATTCTTGCAATGATTATCAACATGTTTTGGAAAAACTCTGGTTTTGATTTGTTGATTGCAATAATCGGTGTTTTAATTTTCGCAGGTCTGACCGCTTATGACCACCAATGGCTGAAAAAAATTTCATTATCATTAAAAGAAAAACAAGTTGAAAAGTTCGCAATCTTCGGAGCTCTCAAGCTTTACCTTGATTTCATAAACATGTTCTTATTACTTCTAAGATTATTCGGAAGAAGAAGGTGATTGTTTTTTCAAACTCCGACTCGTTACAATTGCTATAAAGAAAAAAGTAAACATTAAAACATCATTTGAAATTATCAAACCAATTAATCCCCCAATCAAACTCAAAACCACAATTAATTTGAACCATTTCTTACCTTGCTTTAATTCATCTTTTGTAACTCGAGCTAAAAAATCCCCAATTGGAACTCCTAAAATTAAAACAAAAATTCCAAACAATAGTTTAAATATTTCTGGCATAGTAATATTTAATAATCAAAGTTTTTATATTTAATCATGTATAAGAAATTCTTAATCGTTGCGAGCAAACAGGATAAAGCAGGAATAAACATAACAACCGAACTTTCGCAGTTCAGAAAAAATCCTGTGTTGTCAGCTTTTGCATCAGATAAACCAAATTTTGATTTTTATTTAGTCGACAAAGAAACAATTTTCACAGAAAATTTGGATTTAGAAAAAATTAATAAATATGATTTTGTGATTTTCGCTTCAAAGCACGAATCAGAAAGCAAAGAAAAAACACTTTCGCTTCACGCTCCAGGAAATTGGAGAACTGCAGATTATGGCGGAACTTCTGGGAAAATTTGTCGAGCTTCTGCTTTGTTTCAGAAAAAAATGTTTGAAGTTTTAAATAAAAATGCAGAACAATATCATTTGAAAGATTATAAAATAACTTTAGAAGCAACGCATCACGGTCCATTAATTAACAAGCCATGTTTGTTTATTGAAATCGGCTCAACAGAAAATCAATGGGGCGATAGAAAAGCAGGTTTTGTAATTGCAACAACAATCCGAGATACGCTCGAGCAATTCAAACCAAACCCTTATGCAGAAATTGCAATTGCAATTGGCGGTCCACATTATTGTCCAAACTTTAACAAACTTCAACTGAATTCAAATATTGCAATCGCACACACAATTCCGAGTTATGCAATTCCAATAACAAAAG
>JAHILJ010000029.1 GCA_018897135.1 Nanobdellota archaeon
AATGAAAAAACAACCCCTATTTTTTGGGAAAATTTAAAGAAAAGTTTCTAATTTTTTCGACGATAAAAAAAATCTTCAGCGACGGAAACAAAACATATTTAAACTTTGTTTTGCAAAGAAGTTTATGTTTTTTGGTTTTTTTGGAAAAAAAGAGGTAAAACGTGTCGAAGAAGACACAAAGAAGAGTTTTGAATCTGTCAAAAAAGACATAAATTCTGTTGGAGAATGGATTAAACATCTTAGTTCTGAAAAAGATTTACAAAAAAAAGATATTTCTGACCTAAAAGACCTTTTATCGTCGGTGCAAAACGAACTAGAAGGTTTAAAAAATATTGTTTCTATTATGAATGAATTAAAACCAAATAAAGGGTTTATGAAAAACAAACAGCTGTCCAAACACCAAACACCTGTTTATGCTGTCCAAACAGCTGTCCAAACACCAAATTTTAATCAATTTTCGATAACCGAAAGAGCGATTCTTTGGATACTTCTAAATAGCGATTTAAAATTGAGCTATGATGATCTTGCAGCTATTCTTGGAAAAGAAAGGTCTACTATAAGGGGCCAATTAAACTCTATAAAACAGAAAAGTGAGGGTTTGATTGAGGAAATTGTTGAGAAAAATGGTAAAAAAAGAGTATTTATTCACAAAGAACTTAAAGAACAGATGCTTAAAAAGTCAAAAGTGAGGGTTAATTTAGCTAAAAATTCGAAAAAAGCGCAAGAATTAAAAGAAAAAGTGTGAGTTTTCTCCCTTAAAGTTTGAAAAAAATTGATATTTCATAAAAAGGAAGGGCTAAAAAATTTCCTTGCAATAGTTATTCGGTGAAAAGAATAAAATCTATTCTATTTTAAATGCCCCTTAATTGAAGAAGGGTAGAAAGAGAGGCCATTTTTTTTAAATTTTGTGAAATTGTTAGGTTAATTGTTTTGTTATTTATTCTCGTTTTATCAATAGGAATCCCTTTTTTTATTATTCTTGTTACATAATCTCTAATTGAACTTTCAGTTAATTTTAAACGTTGAGAAAGAATTTTATAATTAGAATGCCCAATTTCTTCGTCCAATTGATAAATTGTTGAAAAAACAAAAAATTCTTGTTCTGTAAGTTGTTTAAATTTCTGTCGCAAATCTTTCTTTATATTATCTAAAGAATCTATAATCTCAGAGGCATTTTCAATTGAATTTCTATGAAAAAAAGTGTGTCTGTCTGTCTGTTGGTGTGTCTGTCTGTCTGTCGAAGCCCCTTCATTTCCTGTGGAAAAAGGGTTATTTTGGCTCCTTAAAGCCCTAAAAGGGAGATTATGTGCTGGAGTTGTCTGGTTCTGTGTCGAAGTTGTCTGGTTATCTTTCTTTTGTGTTGGGTCTTCTTTTTTTAAAATTTTTAATAAAATCTCACAAATTTCTGTCATTTGTTTTTTTGTTTCAGAAATCTCGTTTTTTAAATTATTCATTTCTGATTTTAAAAGTCCAATGTCTGCTTTTACCTTAAAGAAAGATTCTTTTATTAAATCCATTAAAAACTTTGTTTGTTTGAGTATAAAAAGTTTAGTATACTTGAGTGTTAAATTTGTTTCTGTCTTTGAAGAATTTAAATGCTTCATCGCTTAATTTCCACCTTGATCTTTGAATGTATTGTTTTCCTTGTGGGTTTTTTGTTATCTGAACTACCAACTTTTTTGATTTTAATTCTAAAAGCAATTTTTTGGTATATTCTTCGTCCCTTGCAATTTCCATTGCCAAATGTGCTGTAAAAATGAGTTTTGGTGAAATTGAATAAAGAAAGGCTAAAATTTGTTCAGATATTTTGTTCCTCTTTTGTTCAGATATTTTCATAAAAGAAAAGAGTTTTCTGAGATTATAAGTTATTCGGTGAATTACTTTTGTTTTTCTTGCGGTTTCAAAGAAGGCATTGGCATGTGAAGGGGTAAATTCATCTCCTCTTCTAATTGAAGTGCTTTAAGATTTGTTTTTCTTAAAATAGCATTAAAAAGAACTGTTTTAAATTCTTCTGGTGTTTTTTTATCTTTCCATTGTTTAATTACCTCTTTTGTGATTTTTTGTTCCACACCCAAAACAATGTTCCCTGCCATTTCTATTTTAGCAAATTTTGGTTCATAATTAATAGCATATGTAAATTTAACAACAATTATGTCCTCTTTAATCTTAAAAGAAGCTGTTTTTATTTCTTTGAGGTCTTCTATGTTAATGTTTGTGGTTAATTTTAAATCGTCTACACGATCTAAAAATTTTTCAACATTAATCTTTGTAAAGTTAAATCCCATTATTTTCATTTTCTTGTATAATACCAGATTTTTTTAAGTTTTTAAATATTTGGGTATTAAATTAAATCTTCTTCAGAAACAATAACAAAATCGCCAACAGCTATAATGGCATTAAAAGGAATTAATAATTCTTTTGAAGAGGTTCTTTCTAAGTTTAAGTTTCTTGTATAAGGTGTTGAATCTTTTACAACCAAATTAATTAATTCACCTGATTTTGTTTCAAAAGTAATATCTTTTACAAACCCTAATCGTTTTCCTTCTTTTGTCACAATCATCTTCCCAGAAAGTGAATTAAATGGTGTTTTGTTTACTTGCATGTTTTAAACAGCTTTTTTAATTTTATAAACTTTTCTGTAAAATTATATAGAGATGTGAGTATATAGGTTTTTCATATTAAGAATTTAATTGAATTAACTTTTACCTAAAAAGAATTGTTTTTGTTTAAAGTAGCGTATAATTAAAAATTTTAGTTAAAAAACCATTCTTTTAAATTTTCC
>JAHILJ010000030.1 GCA_018897135.1 Nanobdellota archaeon
ATTTTTGATAAAAAGAAAGTAGATTATTGGTGTCCTATTGATGTTTATATTGGAGGTGCAGAACATGCTTGTATGCATTTAATTTATTTTAGGTTTTATACAAAGTTTTTGGCTGATTTAGGTTTGTTGAATTTTAGAGAACCTGCTAAAAAATTATTTCATCAAGGAATGCTTCATGCTGAAGGTGGGCAAAAAATGTCAAAGTCAAAAGGAATTATTGTTTTGCCTGAAGATGTTTCAAAAGATTATGGAATAGATACTGCAAGATTTTTTTTATGTGGTTTAGCTTCTCCAGATAAAGATATTAATTGGGATGAAAAAGGAATTGTTGGGAGCTTGAGATTCATAAACAAGATTTTCGATTATTTTGTTGATGTTAAGTTTGGGAAAACTTCTGATAAAGTTGAATTTAAATTAAATAAAACAATTGAAAATATTGAGAAATATTTTGAAACTTTTGAATATAGAAAAGCTTCTATTGAAATTCGTGAGCTTTTTGATTTAATTGAAAAAGAAAATGTTTCCAAAGATGTTCTTAAGAAATTTTTACAATTATTAAATCCAATTTGCCCGCATATTACAGAAGAACTTTGGGAAAAACTTGGAAATAAAACTTTTCTTAGTTTGGAAAAATGGCCTGAAGTTAGTTTGAAAAATATTAATAAGAAATTTGAAAATTCTGAAAAGCTTGTTGAAAAGTTGAAGTCAGACATTGTGAATATTAAAAAAATTGTTGGAAAGGAAAATGCAAAAGTGTATATTTATGTTTTGCCTAATGAGGTGAAATTGTATAAAGGAATTGAAAATGTTAAAGTTTTTGCTGTAAATGACAAGGAAAAATATGACCCTGAAAATAAATCTAAAAAAGTTAAACCTGGTCGTCCTGGAATTTATTTAGAATGAACAAAAAATTAATTGGCGGAATTATTTTGGTTGTGATTGTTTTAGGTCTCGGCAGTTATTTTGTTTTTAGAGAAAGGAAGTGTGGGGATGGGGTCTTGTATGGAGAATGTTCTGAAAATGTTCCTTTTTATTGTGAACAAGGAATGATTGTTTCAAAAGCTTCTGTTTGCGGTTGTCAAGATTCTTTTGTAGTTGAAGAAGAATTGTGTAATTCAAAATATCAAATAAATCCTAAAACTATTTTTTTAAAATATTTTTTAAATGGAAAAGAAAATGAAATAGAATTTGTTGTTTATCAGGGTGTTGTGGATTATATTTCAAATGTTTCAAATTCAATTACATATTATGGTGAAACTCCTTCTCGTTTAGATTTTAAATTAAAAAATATTGAAGAGCCTGTTCAAAGAGAATTTCTTTTGTCTCTTGTTGTAGAGATTCAGAATTTGGATTTGAGCAAGGAAAATCAAGCGAGAGTTGCAATTAGTTTGGTGCAGAATATTCCATATAATGAAACAGAGGACAAGGCTGTTGGAATTCGTGGGGACTTGGGTGTGAATCGTTCACGTTACCCATATGAGGTTTTATATGACATGCAAGGTGTTTGCGAAGGCAAGTCCGAACTGCTTTCCTTTTTGTTAAAAGAACTTGGTTATGGTGTTGGAATTTTTTATTATTTTGAAGAAGATCATGAAGCTGTTGGGATTAAATGTCCTTTGGAATATAGTTTGGATGAAACAGGTTATTGTTTTGTTGAAACAACCGGGCCTGCGATAATTTCAGACGACCAAGGTTATTATTTGAATTGGGGGAAATTAAGTTCTGATTCTGAATTTTATTTAATTCAAGAAGGAGTTTCTCTTGGCAAAGTTAGAGATTACAAAGATGCTGATAATCTTGCTGAAATTTTAATTTCAATCGAAAATACAGGAATGGTGACGCGTTTACAAAAAATACAACTTGATAATTTAAAAGAAAGATATGGTTTGGAATTGTGATCACTCCAAAACAGCTCTAATTCTTCTCACGCCCGATGAACTGCTTTCTTCTTTGATTATTTTAAAGTGTCCAAGTTCACAAGTGTTTTTAACATGTGGGCCTGCACAGATTTCTTTGCTGAAATTTCCGACACTGTAAACAGAAACTTTTTCTCCATATTTTTTTTCAAAAGCTCCGAGAGCACCTTTGTTTTTTGCTTGTTCAGGCGACATTTCTTCTCGGGCAACTTCGCAAGATTTTTGAACTTGTGCATTTACTAAATCTTCAATATCTTGAATTTCTTTTTCAGAAAGTTTTCTTGGAAATGAAAAATCTAATCTCAATCTTTCTGCTGTGATGTTGCTCCCTTTTTGCATTATATTTTCATTTTTTAAAATTTGTCTTAAAGATGCTAAAAGAAGATGTGCTGCTGTGTGAAGTTTTGTTGTTGCTTCTGAATTATCTGCTAAACCTGATTTAAACTTTCCTGCTGTTGCTGTTCGAGAAAGTTCTTGGTGTTTTTTTTGCTCAATTTCAAAATTTTTTAAATTAAATTTAATATTGTTTTTTTTGCATTCTTCAATAATCATTTCAACAGGAAAGCCAAAACTTTGGTAAAGTAAGAATGCTTCTTTTCCGCAAAGACTTTTGTTTTCTTTTACACATTTTTTAAATTTGTTTAAACCATTTTCTAAAGTTAATCCAAATCGAACTTCTTCTTTTTCAATTTCTTGCAAAATTATTTTTTTGTTTGATTTTAACTCGGGATAATCGTCATAGATTTTGAAAACTTGTTCTGAAATTTCTTTGGTAAAATTTTGCAAACCTAATTTTTCTCCATAAAATACAGCTCTTCTAATTAATCTTCGTAAAACATAACTTTGTTCAGAGTTTCCTGGAGTGATTCCTTCTGCAATTATGAAAACCGCTGCTTTAAGATGATCTGCAATTATCCGCATTTCTTTTTGGTTTTGTTCATATTTTTTGCCTGAAATTTTTTCAATTTTTTCAATTAATGATTTAAAACAATCTGTTAAATAATTATCGTCATATCCTTGCAACATTGTGACAGTTCTTTCAACACCCATTCCAGTGTCGATGTTTTTTTGTTTTGCAAGATTGTAATTTCCTTTTGAATCTTTTTCATATTGCATGAAAACATTGTTCCAAATTTCAACATCATTTACAAAAATTTCAGTGTCTGGTCCGCAAGGCCCTGTATTTCCTGCAGGCCCCCACCAATTGTCTTTTTTTTCAAGGAATTTTATTTTGGTGATTCCCAAATCTTTCCAAATTTTTTCAGCTTCAGAATCTTTTGGAATTTTATTATCTCCTTTAAAACAAGTAACTGAAATTTTTTCTTTTTGAATTTTCAAAACTTTTGTTAAAAAATCCAAGCTCCAATTTATTGATTCTTTTTTCCAATAATCTCCTAAACTCCAGTTTCCGAGCATTTCAAAAAAAGTGTGATGATAATTATCTCCAATAGCGTCGATGTCTTGTGTTCTAATACACCTTTGAACATTGCATAATCTTTTTCCAAGTGGATGCGGTTCTCCTAATAAATATGGGACAAGGGGGTGCATACCTGCTGTTGTGAACAATACTGTTGGGTCGTTTTCAGGAATTAAAGAAGAATTTGCAATAACTTTATGTTTTTTTGATTCAAAAAATTCTAAGTATTTTTTTATTAATTGTTTTCTGTTCATTCTTTAGAATAAGTAATTCACTTTTAAAATTCTTACTATCCCCCAATTGCCCGAAGTTTTTCTTGAATTTCCCTAAGTTGCATATCTAAATCATCTTCAGATTCTCTTTTTTCAATTAGTTTTTCTTTTATTTCTCTGTGTTTAATTTCTGGTTTTTTCTTATATTTTTCAGGAACTTCTGATTTAGGAAGAAGAATTTGTATTTTACTTATGTCTGATTTTATTGATTTTATTTTTTTGGAAAAGTTTGTTTTTTGATTTAACTCGTCTGTCCTAAGGTATCCAAAATTTTTTATTGCTCTTAAAACTTTTAAAAGATTCATTTGTAAAGAAAGGATTTCTTTTTTTGAATCAACAGCTTCTTCATAGTTAATTTTTACATGAATTAAATTTTCTTTGGTCATTTTAATCTACCTTAGAAAAGATTTCAGAATCTATTTTTTCTACTTGCTGTTTTATTTCTTGAACTTCTTTTTCCCAGGAATCTAATTCTTTTGCTTCTTCTTCTTTTATTTTTTTCAGGTGGCTTAAATCTTTTTCAATTTCTGAAATTTGGCCTTGAACTTTTTTGAAAACACCTAATGCTTCTTCAAATTTATCTATTCGTATAAAAATTGGTTCTGATTTTTCTAAATGGCTTGCTTCGTTGAAAGGTTTTGTTCTTATTGTCATTGGTCCTCCGATTTTTTGTCCTTCTCCAAATGGCAAATTGTTAAGAGGTTTTGGCATCATTTGCATATCATCGTATTCGTCTTCTGCAAAGTCATCTGCATTAAAAACCTCTTCACCTTCTTTTTTCCCAGAGATAGCATGTTTTATAGTATTTTGAGAAAATTTTTCACCAAGAGAACTTTTTGGAAAACTTGGTAATTGAGAAATTGATTTTGGTGGGCCTGAAATTTGCCCTCCTCCAAAACTTGGAAGTTCAGGCAATCTAGGAAGTTCTGGTAATCTTGGAATTTCCTTTTTTTCTGCCTCTTTTTTTTTGAATAGTCCCATTTTGGTATATACTTTCTAATATATATAAAATATCACTTAGGTTTAAAAATCCTTCTAAAAATTTTCAAAACCGAAAGGTATTTATTTGATTTCTTTTTATTGTTTAGATGCAAGATAAATTTCTTAAAGAGGTTTTAGGTATTGTTGCTGGAAAACCGGCAGAAGATATAGTTGAACTTCTTGATGGAGTTAAGTATGTTAATGAGTTTATCGTCGCTAAAAAGTTAGATATTACTATAAATCAAACAAGAAATATTCTTTACAAAATTTCTGATTCTGGTTTAGTTTCTTCAATAAGAAAAAAAGATAAGAAAAAAGGGTGGTATACTTATTTTTGGAAAATTGAAATTTTGAAATCATTGAATTTTTTAAAAAATCTTCTTGAAAAAAATATAAATCAATTTGAAAGTCAAGTTCGAAGCAGAGAAACAAAAAGATTTTATGTTTGTGAAAGATGTAACATAGAATTTAATGAAGAAAATGCTTTGCTCCATGATTTTTCTTGTGATGAATGTGGAGCATTGTTTACATTAAAAGATAATGTAAAAGTTTTAAGAGAGTATAAAAGGAATTTGGAAAAATGGAAAAGACAGTTAAAACTTGTTGAAGAAGAAATTGAAAAAGAAGAAGAAAAAATAGAAAAAAAGAAAGTTAAAGAAGCTAAAAAGGATAAGAAAGAACAAGATAAAATTAAACTTGCGAAAAAGAAATTAACAGCAAAGAAAAAAGAAATGAAAAAAATTCCAATAAAGAAAAAATTAAAAAAGAAACCTTTAGTGAAGAAAATTTCAAAAAAAGTTTCAAAAAAAATTGAAAAAAAGAAAATTTCAAAAAAAGTTATGAAGAAAAAATTTGTAAAGAAGAATAAATAAAATGGTTAGAGTTTATTCTATTCCAGTTAAGAAAAGAAAATTGTTTTTTTCAAGTATGAGTGTGAATAATTCACTTATTTTAATTAATGTTCTTGCATTTATTTTATTTAGTGTTTTAATTTATTCAAATGTCAGTTTTTTAGATTTTATTGCAATTAAGCCAGGAAATATTTTGCATGGAAAATATCTTTGGACTTTTTTAACAAGTATGTTTATGCATGCTGGTTTTTTTCATCTTTTTGTAAATATGCTTTCTTTGTTTTTTATTGGAAGTTTAATTGAGAAAATTTTAGGTTCAAAAAGATATTTGTATTTTTATTTAATTGCAGGTTTGTTTGCAGGTTTGTTTTTTGTTTTATCTAGTTTGATTTTTCCAGCAAATCTTGAATCTTATGCTGTTGGCGCTTCAGGCGCTTTGTTTGGTTTAATTGGAGTTTTGATGTTTGTTACGCCGAATCTTCCTGTTTATGTTATGTTTATCCCAATTCCAATAAAGATGAAATACGCTGCCCCCGGAATGCTTTTGGTTCTTTGGTTAATTTCAATTGCAGGAAATGTTCCTATCGGAAATACAGCGCATCTCGGAGGATTAATTGCAGGTTTGATTTATGGTTTTTATTTAAGAAAGAAATATAAACAAAAAATCCGATTAATTAGTAGACACTTTTCATGATGGTAACCAAAAAAAAGAGGAAAAGCAGAAAAGATAATTTTGATTTGAAAAAAGAATATAAACAATGCTGGGATTTTATAAAAAGTTCTAAATATTTTATTTGGTCTGTGGTTGTTGTGTTTTTTGTATTTGTGTTAATTGGTTATTTTGTTCCTGCTCCAAGTTATCTTTCAGAGTCAATTATGAAATTTTTAGAAGATTTAATAAATCAAACAAAAGGAATGTCTGTTGGACAATTGATTTCGTTTATCTTTTTTAATAATTTACAGAGTAGTTTTATTGGAATGGTTCTTGGTGTTTTCTTTGGGTTTTTTTCAATTTTGTTTGCTTTGTTTAATGGATATGTTTTAGGTTTTGTTTCTGCAATGGCTGTTAGTGCAGAGAGTGGATTAATTTTATTCCAACTTTTGCCACATGGAATTTTTGAACTGCCTGCAATTTTTCTTTCATTAGGTTTAGGGATTAAATTAGGAAGTTTTATTTTTAAGAAAGAGAAACTAGAATCTTTTAAAAAGTACTTTTCAAATTGTGTAAAAGTTTTTTTACTTGTTATAATTCCTCTTTTAATTATTGCTGCAGTTATAGAAGGTTTGCTTATGTTTTTTTAGAATACAAATTAATTTGTTGCCAAGAATATCCGAATTCTCCTAATTGTTAATTATTCTTTTAAGTCGCTTATGCCTATTACCACTAAGAGCAATCCAATTAGAACCACCATCCAAAAGACAGCTCCTTTAAGCATTACCCAGGCAGCATTAAGGAAGTTTAGGTTTTTTCCGAAAAGAGTCCATGCATATGCAGAAGACGCCCATCCGACCAAAATCATTCCAACTAACAATACTAAGCCGATTAAAAGTTCAAGCCATTTATTCATTGTGATATTATCTAAGTTCTTCAATTTAAAAAGATTGTGTTGTTGTAGTATTATTTTGATTAAACTTAAAAACTAAGGGGTTTTTGGTTGATAATGGATAAAGAAAAAATAACTAGAAAAAACATACTTAGAAAATCAGAAGAATTGGAAGGTGTTAAAATTCAAGGATATGATTTTAATAACGGTGTGAATTATGAAAAATTATTAGATAGTTATTCTTCTACAGGAATTCAGGCAAGTAATGTTTTCCAATCAATTAAGATAATTAATGAAATGATTTCTTCTAAGGCATTTATTTATTTAGGATATACTTCAAATATGGTTACTTCTGGGATAAGGGATATAATTCGGTTTTTAGCTGAAAACAAAAAAATAAATGTTTTGGTTACAACTGCAGGTGGGATAGAAGAAGATTTTATCAAATGTTTAGGCAAATTTATTTTAGGAGATTTTAGGTTATCTGGTTCAGAACTTCGGGAAAAAGGAATAAATAGGGCAGGAAATATTTTAATTCCTAATTCTAGATATTGTGCATTTGAAAATTTTATCATGCCTGTTTTAGAAAGAATTTATCTAGACCAAAAGAAAACAGGAAAAGTTATTTCTTCAAGTGAATTAATTTGGGAACTTGGGGGGGCAATTGGAAATAAAGAGTCAATTTATTATCATTGTTATAAAAATAAAATTCCTGTTTTTTGTCCTGCAATTATAGATGGAAGTTTAGGAGATATGATTTATTTTTTTAAATCAAAGCACCCTGATTTTAAATTAGATGTTGCAGAAGATATTTGGAAAATGAATAATACTACTCTTGGAAAAAAGAAAACAGGAATAATTATTTTAGGTGAAGGTGTTGTGAAACATCATATATGTAATGCAAATATGTTTCGGAATGGTGCAGATTATGCAGTTTACATAAATACCTCTCCTGAATATGACGGTTCTGATTCTGGTGCTTTGCCTGAAGAAGCTGTTTCATGGGGAAAGATTTTACCAAGTGCAAAAAAAATAAAAATATATGCAGAAGCATCAATAGTTTTTCCATTAATTGTAGCTAAAACTTTTGCTAAGAAATAATAAATGTTAACAAAAAAACAAGTTCGAGAAATTAAAGAACATCTTGAGAAAGCTCAGAATCCCCTTTTCTTTTTTGATAATGATCCAGATGGATTGTGTAGCTTTCTTTTGCTGAGAAGGTGGATTGAACGAGGAAAAGGCGTTGCTGTTAAAGGTTCTGCTTTTTTGACAAAAGAATATTTTAGAAAAGTTAGAGAACTTGAGCCAGATTATATTTTTATCTTAGATAAACCAAGAGTTGAGCAAGAATTTTTTGAAAAGGTTAAGCAATTGAATTTGCCAATTGTTTGGATTGACCATCATAAACCTGACCAAGAAATTCCAAAATATGTTCATTATTATAATCCTATTTGCAAATCAAAAAAAGTTAAAGGAAAGTTTGTCAATTTTCGCGATTTTGCAGAACCTGTTACAGCTTTATGTTATCAGGTTACTCAAAGAAAAGAAGATTTGTGGATTGCTGTTGCTGGTTGCATTTCTGACAAATTCTTGCCTGATTTTTATTCTGAATTTTTAGAAAAAAACTTTGAACTTGGAATAAAATCTAAATCTGCTTTTGAAGTTCTTTATGAATCTCCGATTGGAACAATTGGGAAAATTCTAAATTTTGCTTTAATGGATAGAACTTCTTCTGTTGTTAGGATGTTAAAATATTTGGTTTCTGCAAAAAGCCCGTATGATGTTTTAAATGAAAATTCTAAAAATTCTTTTATGCATGAACGTTACAATGAACTTGAAAAAAAATGCAAACTTTTTGTTGAAAAAGCTAAAGAAATTGGGGGGAAATCTAAGAAAGTTTTATTTTTTAAATATGAATCTGAAATGAGTATGAGTTCAGAAATTTCAAATAGGGTAAGTTATCTTTTTCCTAAGAAGATTATTTTAATTGCTAAGGTTAAAGGACCTAAAGTTGTTCTTTCTGTTAGAGGTGAAAATGTTCGAGAAATTTTATTAATGTCAATAGAAGATTTAGAAGGTTCTGTTGGCGGGGGGCATCCTGATGCAGCTGGTGGTCAGATTTCTGTAGATGATTGGAATAAGTTTAAAGAAAATTTTGAAAAGTTTGTTAATAGAAAATTATAAAAAGGGATTTTTCTATATTTGATTATGAGAAGAGAACTATGGAATGCAAGATATATGAATTGCTTTAATTTAGTTCTTACTTCAATTAAAAAAATCTCATTTTAATTCAGAAACTTTTTTTGGTCTGAATTGAATGGAGGTTTACTTCTTTAAAGATTTAGGTTCACAGGGTTTCTGGATTATTTGAGTTTTAAAAAATGGACAAAACTAAAATGATGGAAAAAGAGAAACGATTTGTAGAGAGAGAACTAAGTGCATTAATGGAAAGAACACTTAATCTTGAAAACGAATTAGAAATGTTCGAAAATAATAATTGAAATAGAAGTTAATTAAATTTATATACAATAAATCTTAATAGAATATATGAATAAAAGAGCACAAATTACGATTTTTATAATTCTTGCAATTGTCGTGGTTGCAGGTGTTGGAATTTATTTTGCGGTTTCTGGAAATTTAAATAAATCAAAAAGTTCTTCTTTAGATACAAGGCAAATCGAAAGTTTTGTTCAAAGTTGTATTGAAGAAGTTGGCGAAGACGCTATTTATGAAATTGGACAAAATGGAGGTTATGTTTTTGCCCCTGAACTTTCAACTTTTTCAGGAGTTCCTTATTATTTTTATGAAGGAAATGAAAGTCTCATCTCTAAACCAGAACTTGAAAATGAAATTTCAAAATATGTGAATGCTGAAATTTATCTTTGTACAAATGAATTTGAAAATTATCCAGATTATGAAATAATTGAGGGAAGAATAAATACTACTATTGAAATTTTAGAAGATTCTGTTAAATTTAAAGTCAAATATCCCTTAACAATTTCAAAAGGAAATTCAAGCACAATTTTAGAAAATTTTGAAGCAAAAGTTTCTTCTGGATTAGAAATTGTTTATGAAGCAATTTATGAAATAATCAAAGACCAAATGAATTCTGATTCTATTTGTATGTCTTGTATTATGAATATTGCAGAAGAAAAAGATGTTTTTGTTCATATGAAAGAAGGGCTTGAAGGGGATGTTCTTTTCACAATCACAGAAAAAAATATTGGTTTAGACAGAAAAGATTTTGAATTTGTTTTTGCAAATAAATATAATTTTGAAAATGAAGAAGAATAATTTTGTTTTGCTTTTTGTGTGTTTTTTAATAATTGGAAATTTGTTTTTTGTTTTAGCAGAAGAAAATAAAACAATTAATTTAGCAGAAGTTTTAGGTTTGGAGGATGTTGAAGTATATTGTGAAAATTGCAATTATCAAATTTTAGATCAGAGAAATTTAGCGGTTCATTTTACAAAAGAGAATTCAAAATTTATTGATAAAGATGGAAATGTTTTTGATGGAATTGATTTTAAAAAAGATTGTTATGTTATTTTAAATTCTAAAGGAGATTTAGAAAGAGCTGATTTATGGACAGTTAATGAAGCGAGGGTTTTTTCTTATCTTGATGAATCTCTTTTTGTTCCAGCAAATTCTAGAATAATTATTAATAAGGGAAAAGTTCAGATCACGGCTGCAGACAATTCTGTTTTTCCTGAAGTTCCTTCTTATTCAAAAAATTTTAATTTAGAAATAAGTGGAAATAATGTTAAAATTTCTGAGGATTTGCTTTTAAAATCTGGGGAGGTAGCTTTTTTTCCAGAAGGATATTTTTTAGAAGGAAAAGCCATTTTTAATAAAATTAAAATCTTTTCTGGTTCTTCAGAGGAGCCTCTTCTTTTAGCTTTTTCTGATCCAAGAGAAGTTATTTATGGAAAGAATTTTGTATTTCAAGAGGAGAATAAATTAATTTTTCAATCTTCTTCTCTTGGGGAGATAACTGCCTCTTTTTTAGAAGGAAATGATGTTGTTGGGGTTGGGGAAAGAGATTTGTTTGAAATTAATATAAAAAAAGGAGACGGTCTTGTTTTCACAAATAAAGGGGGTGCGGTGAAAATAGAGCATAAATCTTCTGACGGGGGTAGTACAACAATAGAGGATGATGGTTTTGGGTTTAATTTAAAAATAGATCATTATGGAGATGAAAGTCTTTTGAAAATGAAAAGAGATTTTTTAAAGCTTGATGATATTTACTCTGGAGATTATTTACCTCTTGCTTTTGAATTAGAATCTGATTATAAAAATTTTAACGATAAAGTTGTTTTAGATAAAGATAGTAAACTTTGTGTTTTTTCTTCAGATGGTGAGGAAAAAGTTAATTTTGAATCTTACGGTCTCCCTAAACTTCTGAGAGAAATGACTCAAGATGAAATTATTGATTATATAGATAATTTTGAGAAATCTTATTCTGATTTTTTTAGTTCTAAAAAATTAGAAACAACAGATGTAAAAGATTTTAAAGAAATTTTAATTTTTAATTCTCTTAAGGCAGGATTAAGTATTGATGAGGCAAAGATGTTTTTTGATGATTTAGGAAAAGCAGGGGGTTTTGATTTTTCCTCTTCTTTCGAAGATGACCCTACTTCTTTAGAAAGATTAAATATAATTTATGGGGATATTTTGCCTTTTTGTTTTGATAAGGGAGTTTCTTCAGATTCTTGCATAGATTTTAGTTTATCTTTTTCAGAATTTCATAAGCAAAATCTCTATTCAGACTCTCTTTAATTATGGGGCAAAAGGGTTTTTTGGAATCTTCATTTGATTTTGCTAATGAAAGGGGTTTTAATAAAGAAGAAATTTTTAGTACTTTTTCAACACTTTTGAAAAAAATAGGTGGTTCCACTTCTTTTTATGAAATGGAAAATGTTTTTTATCAAGGAAGAGAATGGTATAACAAAAGATCTCTTTTAGATAAATACATTTTAGAACTTAAGGGTTCTGGAATGAATTTGGAAGAGGGCAATGTTCTTTTAGAAAAGCTTTCAAATAAGTATAATAATTTTCTTCCTTCAGATCTTTTGCAATTAACTACAAATTCTTTGGATTCTATGAAAAATTCAGCTTTTATTTCGCAAGAAAAAATAGGGGTTCTTTTAGAGGCTTCAAACATTTTGGATGAAAATAATTTTAAGGATTTTACAATGCATGCACTTCCTATTTTAGTAGAAAATAAATTAACTTCTGAAGAAATCACTTTCCTTTTAAATGATCTTAAAAGAGATATTGATAAACAAGATCTTTGGAAAGCACTTTATAATGTAGAAGATATTGTAAAAAATTCAGATTGGGAAGAAAACCCTTCTTCTTATGTTAATTTAGAAATTTCAAATCCAAGAAACGATCTTTTTGAAGTAATAGGAGAAGAAAAAGAAAAAATAAAACAAGAAACTGGAGAAAATCCAAATCCTTCTGGAATAGATGAAAAACAATATAATCAAGTAAAATCTGCTTTTGATTTATATGAAAAAACAACAAATTCCAAGATAGGAAAATTTCTTTCTAAAGCTACTGGAACAAATGAAGAAATAAAATCTTTAGG
>JAHILJ010000031.1 GCA_018897135.1 Nanobdellota archaeon
ACTGATCTGAAAACAAAGGCAGCCTGTGAAAGATATTTTGAGAAAATTATAGAAGCTGTTATTGATTTAACTTTTCTCATAATTAAAGAAAAAAATCTTGAGCAACCAGAAGAAGATAAACAATCTTTTGATATTTTAGCAAAAAATAAAATTCTGGATTCTAATCTTTCAATAAGATTACAAAACGCAAAAGGAATGAGAAATATAATTGCCCATGAATATGGAAGAATTGACAACGAACTTGTTTTTCATTCTTTAGTTGAAGAATTAATCCCTGATGTTCAAGAATTTCTTAAAAGAATTGAAGAAGTTTTGAAATAAGAAGAACTGGTTATTGATAAAGATTTAATCTTTTGGGTGTGTTCTCATATATTTAGAATATTCTTCACCTTTTTTTAAAATTTTTCCATTAAACATTATCCAAGCAGAATCATATTCAAAAGGGATATTTTTTACTTTTTCTTCTGATTTATATAAACCAATTTTATACAAAGCCCCCAAGGGAGTTAGAGAATTAGTGGGATCAACTGGTTTAATTTCAATAGAAACATTTTTAGAATTTTTAAATTCAATTTCAATACTTTCATCTTTAAACAAACTAATTTCTAATCCGCCATTTTTTGATGTGACTTTTTGCATGAAAATAAACCAATTCTTTCCTTTATAAAAATAATTATCTTCTAAACTATATATTCAATTCTCTTTAACCCACCAATCCAAATCAGGAACTTCAGAAGTGTCTTTCTTCCTTGCTTTAAGATAACCTCTCGCAAGAATATAGAAAATTACTCCAAGGCTTTTTGGGCTTTTGTTATTTCCGATAACAACTTGTTCAGCACCTTTTGAAAAATTATTTGTGTCGCAAATCATTAGAACTTTTTTATTCACATCTAATGTATCTTTCAACGCATTTTTATCAAGCCAAGAATCTGAAATTATTGTGAGTTCATTTTCAAAAAATTCAGGAAGTTGCGTGTTTGTTAAAATTCCTGCAGGATATTTTTTTGTAAAAGCACGAATGCCAGTTAATTGTGAAAACTTTTCAACAGCTTTCCAGCCAGCTTCTCTTTTACAAACAACAACAATATCTTCTGGATTAAATTTAGATAAATATTCTATTGCTTCTTTTAATTTTTCATCAATTAAATCTGTATTGAAAATTGCTAGTCCGTCTGCACGTCTTCGGTAAACAAAAGGTTTCATATTTGGAGTGACCACACGAGTTCCAAGATAAATTCCTGTTCTAACATAATCTTCAAGAGGGATAAGCATTTCTTCCCTTTTCTTTAATTTAACTTGTGCTTTCAATTCTTCTGAAGAAGGTTTTTCAATTTTTGCTTTAAGCTTTTCAACTTTTGCTAAAAGTTCTTCTCTCTTTTTTTCAATTTCTTCTTTTGAAAGTTTCACAACTTTTTCTGTTTCTAAAGATTCTTTTTCAGCATCCTTTGCAAGGGAAGTTTTAGAAACTTTTTTCTTTGGTGTCTTTTCTTTAATTTCTTTTCCAACTTTTTTAACCTTTTCTTCAATAGCTTCAACACCTTCTTCAACCTTTTCTTCAATTTCTTCAGCAACTTTCTCAAGTCCTTTTTCAACAGCTTTTATTCCTTTTTCAATTTTCTCAACAATCTTTGCCATGTCTATTCAAGAAAAAGTTTATTTTTAAAGATTTGGATTACCTAAAACTTTGTGTTATCTGAAAATTAGTTCGCAACTCAAGCCCACACTCGGTATTAGTATTTTAATTTGTCCTTTGTGTAAACTTTCGCAAGTTGCTCAAATTAATATAACTTCAAAATCGCATTCTGCAGATTTTTCTGTCGCTAAAATTATTAATGTATAAAATTATAATCTATCTTAATTATCTTCTTTAAATTTTGGCTTGACAAAGTCAGGCAAAATTCATTAAATGTGAACGAAGTGAACAAAACATGATTTATTTAAACCTTTTTCAATCTCAACCAGCCTCTTCAACTTACTCTCCCTCACTTTTCCGTCAATTCCACACTTAAAAAAATCAGCTCCAAAACCAAAAGCTAAATCCGCTAAAACACTTTCATCTGTTTCTCCGCTTCGGTGCGAGAAAACTAATTTAATTTTATGTTCTTTTGCCAATTCACAAACTTTTGCAACTTCAAGCAAGCTCCCACATTGATTTGGTTTTACAATAATTGCATTAACACTTTTAGATTCAATTGCTTTTTGAAGACGCTTGTAATTTGTAACAATTAA
>JAHILJ010000032.1 GCA_018897135.1 Nanobdellota archaeon
CTGCTATTACAGATGCTCTTAAAACAATTAAGCTTGCTGAAAAAATGAAAAAAAATGTGTTAGGAATAATTGTTACTCGTGTAAAAAAGAATAAAATTGAAATGCCTCCGGAAGTTGTGAAAGAAATGTTGGAAAAACAAATTCTTGGAATGATTCCTGAGGATATTTGCGTTCAAAAATCTTTGAGTTTAAGAGACGCTGTGATTCACACTCATCCTAAAAGCAAGGCCTCAAGAGCTTACAAAGAAATTGCTGCGAAAATTATAGAAATAAACTATGATTCTGATTTAGACAAACCTTCATTCTGGAAAAGAATTTTTGGAAGGAGATATTAACTATATTCTCTAAACTATATATTGTGATATATACTTTGTAAGGTGTATTTTATACTATCCAATTATGCATCCGTTTTCAATATTTTTACTTGTGCCCTTTTAGGGTATCAGGAGAAATTAAGACAACTTTTTCATGGTTTTCTGTTGAAGCTGCAAGAAGCATTCCTTGTGATTCTATTCCTCGCATTTTTCTTGGAGCAAGGTTTGAAAAATAAATTATTTTTTTATTTTTTTATTCTTCTTTTGAATAATGTTGCTTAATTCCTGCGCAAATGATTCTTTCTCCCAATTCTCCAACATCTAAAGTTAGTTTGTAAAGTTTATCTGCGCCTTCGATTTCTTCAACCTGTTTTATTTCAGCTACTCGTAAATCTAACTTTTCCCAATCTTCAAAATTAACTTTTTCCCAAGTGTCGTCGGGAAGCATGCAAATTTTGTTTTCAAAATTAACTTGTGCTATTCCTTCCATCTTAAATCTTCTTAAACAAAACTTCTCCTTTTTTGATGTTTTTTGAATTAAATTGTTTTTGGATTTTTTCAGCTGAGTTTGGAATAAATGGCCAAAGAAGTTCTGCAATTTTTAAAATAGATTCTTTAAGTTCATAAAGAACTTTCTTATCTTTGGTTTCCCATGGTTTTTTTTGTTGAACATATTCATTGCAAATATCAATAAAAGCAAAAATTTCGTTAAGTGCTCTGTCTACTTCAAATTCCTTAAAATGATTTTCTATTTTTTTTGCATTAAGTTTTTTCAAAAGTTTGTTTTCTGTTTTTTCAATGCCATTTTTTTTGCCCAAACATTCTGCAGTTATGGGTACACCGAGTGGTGCAATCAATCCAGCAACTCGCGAAACTAAATTTCCGAGTTTGTTTGCAAGTTCGTTGTTGTGTCTTTCAATTAAAATTTCTTCTGAAAAATCAGAGTCCTCAAAAACAGAACAACGCAAAAGTGAATATCGAACAGCGTCGGTTCCATATTTTTTTAGAATTTCTAAAGGGTCGATAACATTTCCTAAGCTTTTTGACATTTTTTGCCCCCCCATATTTAGGTAACCGTGGACTAAAAGAGTTTTAGGCAATTCATAATTTGCAGACATTAAAATTGCTGGCCAGATAACAGAATGAAACCAGTTAATTCCTTTTCCTACCACATGAACATCAGCAGGCCATTGTTTTTCAGCTCCAGAAATATAATTGATTAATGCATCTATCCAAACATAAACTTTGAAATTTTTGTCTCCTGGAAAATCTATTCCCCAATCTGCGTTTTTCCTGCTTATGCATAAATCATTTAAACCAGATTCAATTCGGGAGAGGATTTCTTTTTTTCTTGATTCTGGGACAATGTATTTTTTTACAAACTTTTTTAATTTTTTTTCATATTTGCTTAATTTAAAAAAATAAGCTTCTTCTTTTCTAAATTCAGGTTTTTTATTATGTTCAGGGCATTTTCCGTCAACCAATTCTTTTTCAGTGATGAAGGCCTCGCATCCAGTGCAATAAAATCCTTCGTATTTCCCTTTGTATATGTCTTTTTTATCAATTATTTTTTTTAAAAATTTAACAACAACTTTTGCATGTTCTATTTCACTTGTTCGAACAAATTTATCACAATCTATGTTTAATTCTTTAACAAGAGTTTTGAAAAATTCTGTATTTTTATCAATAAATTCTTTTACATTCATGCCTGCATTTTTAGCTGCCAGAACATTTTTTTGTGCATTTTCATCAACACCTGTTAAAAAGAAAACTTGTTCTTTTTTTTGTTTATGCCAACGTGCCAAAACATCTGCTAAAACTTTTTCAAATGCGTGCCCGATGTGCGGTTTTGCATTTACATAATCAATTGCAGTTGTGATATAAAATGTTTTTTTCATGATCTAAGAAGAAAAGTAGAATATAAAAAACTAATTATTTCTCTAAATGGTCTCTAAGGTAATTTTCTAACCCATCTACTGTTTGCCTTGTGTATAAATGGTTGTCTTTGATAATTCTTTTATAAACTTTTTTTAAGTTTTCTAAATCTATTGATTTGAATGAACTAAACCCGATTAGTTTATATCTTAAATCATTTCCTTTTATTTGTCCTTTAATTTCTTTAATAGGATTGAAAACAGGGTGAATTAAATCATATATTTTTTGTTCAATTTCTCTTATTTCTCTATTTTGATTAATTATTAAGAAAAACCAATCTATTGCTTCAGGAAATTCCTCAGATCTAAAATAATTGTATCTTACTTGTCTTTCATTATTCATGAAAAAGTAAATAAATAACTCTTTTTAATTATTATTGTATTGCATCAGTGGTCTAATGGTAGAATATGAGCTTCCCAATGGGTTTCTTTTAGAAAAAGAAAAGCTACATTGTAAAAGAAAACTAAATTTGCTATTCCTTTCAGGAAAGAGCTTGTGACCCGGGTTCGATTCCCGGCTGGTGCATACAAACTTTTATTAATTAATTTTTTCTTTAAATTTAAAGATGGTGAAAAAATATTCAGAGAATTTTCTAAAAAAAAGTGCGAGAAGAAATAGTATAAGCGAAGGAATTTTCGCTTCTATTAAAACTCATCTTGGTGATAATTTTGTGCAACCTTTTGCAATTGCTTTAAATGCAAGCAGTTCTGTTGTCGCACTTTTAACTTCTGTTGCAGGACTTTTATGGCCTTTTAGTCAGATTTATGGTTCAAAACTTATGCAAAAACAATCAAGAAAAAAAATTACTTTGGCAATGTCTTTTTTAAGATCTTTTTTTTGGCTTTCTCTTATTGTTTTAGCAATGCTTTCATACAAAAATAAAATAAGTTGGTTGCTTCCTGCTTTACTATTGGTTTTTTATGGAATTTATAATCTTGTTGCAGGAATAGCATATCCTTCGTGGTTTTCTTGGATGGGGGACATAATTGATGAAAATCATAGGGGGAGGTGGTTTTCAAAAAGAGATTTAATAATTGGTTTTTCAGGAGCAGCAGCTTTGATTTTTGCTTCTTTGTTTTTAGATTTTTTTAAAAATAAAGGTTTTGTTTTAATTGGGTTTTCTATTTTATTTTTTCTTGCTTTTGTATTTAGAATTTTAAGTTGTTATTTTTTGAACAAGCAATACGAACCCAAATTAAAAATAAAAGATACAAATTATTTTTCGTTTGCCCAATTTTTGAAAAGAGCTCCAAAAACTAATTTTGGAAAGTTTACTTTGTTTAGGGCGATGATGGCCTTTGCGACAACGATTTCGACCGCGCTTCTTGCAGTTTATTTGTTGAGGCATTTAGAATTTAATTATTTAACTTATATGATTATTGTTTTTGGTGCAAGTGTTTTTTCATTTTTTGCATTAGAGCTTTGGGGGAAATTTGCAGATAAGTATGGAAATTATAAAATTTTAATTATTACTACTTTCTTTATTCCTATAATTTCTCTTTTGTGGATTTTGCATCCTTCTCCAATATATCTTTTCTTTGTACCTTCTTTACTTAACCATGTAGTTGCTGTTGGATTTAACTTGGCAACAAATAATTTTATTTATGATAATGTTAGCAAGCAGAAAAGAGGCGGGGCGATTTCTTATTATAATATTCTACAAGGCATCGGAGTTTTCTTTGGTTCTGTGTTAGCAGCTTTTTTAATTAAATATCTTAATACAAAAATTATTTCCCCTATAATTTTAATTTTCTTAATTAGTACTTTTGTAAGAATGTTTGTGATTGCTTATTGGGTTCCGAAGTTAAGAGAAGTTAGAAAAACTCAAAAATTTAAGGGGATGAGTTCTGTTGGAAAGCTCATAAAAAAAGATTTTAAGCCAACTATAATTCAGGAAATACATCAGATAACTTCTATTGGAAAATATTTACATTTAAAATAAGAACTTATTTAAAACCAGACATACAACCTTTATGATGTTTAATAAGAAAAAATGCAAAAATTGCGGAAACAAGAGTGATGAAAAAAATAAGTTTTGTTCTAATTGTGGGTTTAATTTAAGCAGAGAATCTAATCAAAATGAAGATTGGGGTTTGTTAGGAAAAGATGATTCTTCTGAAGATTTTTTTGGGAATTCTTTTTTTAATGGTTTTACAGGAAATATGCTGAATAAATTTCTTGGAAGCACTATGAAAATGTTTGAAAAAGAAATGCAAAAAATGCAAAATGTTCCGAGAGCTCCCAGAACAAACTTTGAACTTTTTATTAATGGGAAAAGAATTAATCCTCAAAATATTAAGGTTACAAAGAATGCAGTTCAAAAACAACCGGCGAGAAAAGAAAGTATTGAATTGCCGTCGAAAAAGTTGAAAGATTTTGTAAATTTTCCTCAAGAAACTCCTAAGACAAATGTGAGGAGACTTTCAGATAAAGTGATTTATGAAATTGAAATTCCAGGTGTGAAATCAATTGAAAATGTGTCAATCAATCAAATTGGGAACAGTATTGAAATAAAAGCTGTTTCAAAAGACAAAGCTTATTTTAAAATAATTAACATTGCTCTTCCAATTACAAATTATAATTTAGAAAAAGACAAGCTTGTTCTTGAATTGGGTGTGAATTAAAAAACTTTAAATAAGCTTTAACATAGATATTTCTATATGAGGCTGTAGCTCAGCCTGGTAGAGCACTGCTCTGATAAGTACGAATAAGTTTGTTCATTCCGAACTAGATACAATTCAGGAAGGCAGGGGTCCACGGTTCGAATCCGTGCAGCCTCATATCTTTTTCATCACAATAATACTTATAAAATCTAAATGAGGATTATTTTTATGAATTTAAAAACATTTCAAAATTACAGGGTTTATTTAGATAAAGCTGGGATTTCAGACACTAATATTCAAAGAAATATTATTAGTGCATATTTAAGATCTTCTTCTGGAAAAAGGATAGAAGATTTTGTAGAAAAGTACAAAGAAAAATGTAGGGAACTTCCAGAAAGAGTAGATGTTGAAGAAGGTAATTTTTGTTTAAGTGAAACCAAAAAAGATTTAGCAACTCTTGTTATGATTGAAGTTTTTGGATAAGTTTTATCTCGTGCTTCTTACTGACATCTATCATAAGTTCTTTTACATTTAAATTTGGTTCACTTTGTTCACAATTAATGAATTTTGCCAGACCTTGTCAAGCCAAAATTTTAAGAAAATAATTAAGATAGCTTAGAATTTTGCATATTAATAA
>JAHILJ010000033.1 GCA_018897135.1 Nanobdellota archaeon
GAAAGTAAAACACCTTTTATTGGCAAGTACAGATGCAGATACAATGGTCTCTTCAGAATGGATAAAAACAATTCTCAAGACTTATAAAAATACAAAAGCAGATTTTTTAGTTGGTGATGGTTTTTTTAAAAAGAGGTTTTGGGAAACTGTCCCAAATTTAAAAAAGTGGTTTCTATCTTCCAAAAAGAATTTGAAAAAAGTAGATTCAGATTTTGTTTTTATGTTGGGGGGTTATAATTTTGTTATAACAAGAACCCTTTTTCAAAGAATAAATTTAAAAGGGTTGAATGAAAATTCAAGTGATAGGATTTTTAGTGTTAACGCAAGAATTTTAAATGCAAAATTCATAAAGATGAATTCTATTAATTATGTAAGTCCAAGAAGGTTTGTTTTTCATATAAGAGATTTGTGTAATAAAGGGACTTATGGAATTCCTTTGACAAATATAAGAGGAAACTTTGAGGCACAAGCAAAAATTGCAGATAAATTAGCAGAAGAAGGAAAATTAGACTCAAAAAAGTTTATTAGAAACTATTTGAAAGAATACCTTTTTTTAGTTTTATTATTAAATTCTTCTCTTTTAGAAAAAAATAAAAAATATTTTAAAGGGTTTTACAAAGAAATAGAAAAAATCATTTCTAAATATGAGGCCAAAGATTATTGGAACAATTTAGACCTTCTTTTGAAAAGAGCAGAATTTTTAACTAGAAAATTTTGGAAAAAAGTTTACAAAAATATTCTTTCTTTTGAATTTAATCAATCTTCCATTTATTAACTTTCTCACAATTATCACAAACAGTTGATTTTCTTCTGTTTTTAATTCTAATTTTTTCTTTTCCAGAAAAAGGAGTTAAACATTTTTTACAAAACAATTTCCTTTTTTCTTTCAAGGGAATTTTTTTTCTCGCTGCAAGTTTTTTAATTTTCTTAATTTCTTTTGAAGTTTTATTTTTTATATCAGAAAAAAATTCATTAATTTGTTTTTCAGTTTCTGTTTTAGAGATTTTAAAATTCATAATTTTCTAAAGAATAAGAATTTTATAATTGTATCTTTATCGATTTATGCTCTTTTGATATTTAATCGCTTTTTTGAATTTTGCTTTTTGAATTCTTCTATCGTATTTATCTGGGATTTTTTTCAAATATTTATTCATTCTTGTATATGTGGTGTCGTTTTCTTGAATGTAATAAGTATCTATGCCTGTTCTTTTTCCAACATAAATAGACTTTTTTTCAGAATCAACTATTTTTTCTATTCTTTTAGAGGTTCCACAATTTGGAAAACAAGTGGAAGTTACTCCGACAACTATTGCGGTATATATGATAAATTCTGCAAGTCCCGTAAAAAAATTTTCTTCTCCCATTCTTTTTTGTGCCTTGAGATATTTATAAATCTTTTGTTTGTTACTTTTATAAAATTAAAACATCTTTAAAAAAATAGTGAAAGACAGTTTGATGTTTTGGCAGCTTGCGGGCCACTACTGACACCAACATAGGAAGCTTAACTTCTGTGTTCGGAAAGGGAACAGGTGTTTCCAACCTATTATGACTGTCTTCAAAACTCCAAGAATATTTCTGTTTATAAAACTTTTTATATTGTGATATTGTCCTAAAATCAAGTGGGTGTGCCGGACAGGTTTTTTAAACCACCAGCACACTTGTTTGTTAGGTGGGTGTGCCGGAGTGGTCAAACGGGCTAGATTAAGGCTCTAGTGGCTTAGTGCCTACGAGGGTTCGAATCCTTCCACCCACATGTGGATTTGAACAAAGAAGTTTAAATGCCAAGGAAAGAGCGCGAGAAAAACTTGTGTTGTCTCGCGTGAGAATCCTTCCACCCACATTTGTATGTGCACCTGTAACTCAGCTTGGATAGAGTGCTTCCCCCCTATGGAAAACAGTTGTTTTACATTAAAGGAACTTGATCCGCAGAAAGGAAGAAGTCGTAGGTTCAAATCCTACCAGGTGCGTTCAAATTAATATGTGCGTAAACTTTAAAACTGCCTTCAGAATATTTAATATATGCGTGGGTAGTATAGTGGTAGTATAACTGGCTTCCATAATTATTTTTGAAGAGACCAGTTGACCCGGGTTCGAATCCCGGCCCGCGCATAATTAGATGAGAACCCGAGGGTTTCGTCTGATTCAAATATTCAATAGCGGACGACGGAGAGCAAAGCGACCCACGAATCCCGGCCCGCACATAAAAAGAAAATGCAAGAACAAGAAACACAACAAAAAAAGCAATGGCATGATAAATACTACAAGTTGTTACTTTTAATTCCAATAGCTCTTTTTCTTTTTTCATTTATTTACATGGGAATTTTTTATTCAAACAATCACGATTTTATTTACAAAGATATTTCATTAACAGGAGGAACTTCTGTAACAATTTATGAAAAAATTAGTTCTGCTGAATTAGAGCAGGAAATTTCAGGCCAACTCGAAGACGTAGACACAAGAGAAATTTATAGTTTGTTTACAGGAGAACAAAAAGCAATTGAAATAAAAACAAGGTCTTCAACCCAAGAAGTTAAACAGGTTTTAGAAAAATCATTAGGTTATGAACTTAAGGACGGAATAAACAGCGATTTTCAATTCACAGGTTCTTCATTAAGCGAAAATTTTTACAACCAACTTTTGGTAGCTATTTTATTTGCTTTTATTTTTATGGCAATTGTTGTGTTTATAATTTTTAGAACAGCAATTCCTTCAACAGCAGTAATCATTGCAGCTTTTGCAGATATTTTAATGACCCTTGTTCTTGTAAATATTTTAGGGATCAAAATGTCTTCTGCAGGGATTATCGCATTTTTAATGTTAATTGGGTATTCTGTTGATACAGATATTTTACTTACAACCCGACTTTTAAAAAGACGCGAAGGCTCTTTGAACAGTCGAATTTTTGGTGCATTTAAAACAGGAACTACAATGACCCTTACTTCAATAGTTGCTGTGGGGGTTGCATTAATTATTGTAAAATCTTTTTCATCTGTTCTAACACAAATTTTCACAATTCTTGTTATAGGTTTAGTTTTTGATCTTCTTAATACTTGGATAACAAATGTTTCAATCCTTAAATGGTATGTGGAGAAGAAAAAATGAAACAAAAATTAACTTGGAAAATTTGGCTTTTAATTATTATTTTAGTTTTATCTTTTTTGTCAATTTTTGGAATGCCTCCAACATTTTCTCAAAAAGGAGTTTTAATAAAAAGCGTAGAATCAAATTCAACAGCATTTGAACAAGGCCTGCGTTCAGGCCAAGTAATTATTTCTATTGACTCAAAAAAAGTAGATTCTTTTGAAGATTTTACAAAAATAATTCAGGAAAAATTTCCATCTGCAGAAAAAATTAAAACAACAATTCAAACAAAACAAGAAGAATTTATTTTATACGATAACCAAACACCACAAATAATTGTTTCAGATATTCCTTTGACTAATTTGAAAATGGGTTTAGATCTTGTTGGAGGTTCTCGTGCATTGGTTCAAGCACAAGAAAAAAAACTTTCAACAGCTGAAATAACCGAACTTGTCGACGTTATAAGAAATAGATTAAATGTTTATGGAATTGCAGACATGAACATCCGTTCTGTTTCAGATCTTTCAGGGGAAAATTATGTTTTAATAGAAATTGCAGGAGCAACACCAGCAGATTTAGAAAAACTTATTTCAGAGCAAGGAAAGTTCGAAGCAAAAATCGCAAACAAAACTGTTTTTATCGGAGGAGAAAGAGACATTGCTTCTGTTGGAAGAGATGCGCAAAACGCAAGAATAGAAATGTGTGGGAAGTCAAATGAAGGATATGCATGTAGATTTAGTTTTACAGTAACTTTAAGCGGGGAAGCTGCTAAAAAACACGCAGATGTTACAGATAAATTAGAAGTGAATTCAACTTCTGAGGGAAATTATCTTTCTGAAAAATTAGATCTTTATGTCGACGACAAACTTGTTGACAGTTTGTTAATAGGTGAATCTCTAAAAGGCCAAGTAACAACTCAAATTGCAATTTCAGGTTCAAGTTCAGGAGAAACAGAGCCCGACGCATACGAAGCTGCTCAAGAATCAATGCACAATCTTCAAACAATTTTAATTACAGGAAGTTTACCTTATAAATTAGAAATAGTTAAACTAGACACAATTTCTCCAACACTTGGCGAAGAATTTTCAAAATCAATTTTAACAGCAGGACTAATAGCACTTCTTGCAGTGGGAATTATTGTTTTTATAAGATATAAAAATTTCAAATCTTCAATTGCTTTGTTAATAACCAGCATTTCTGAAATTGTAATTATCCTTGGAATTGCAGCTTTAGTTGAATGGAACTTAGACCTCCCAAGTATTGCAGGAATTTTAGCAACAATCGGAACAGGAATCGATAGTCAAATAATTATCCTAGACGAATCACGACAAAAAGAATTCATAAGTTTAAAGCAAAGATTAAAGCGAGCTTTTTCCATTATTCTCGGCGCATATTTCACAGCACTTGTCGCTCTCCTTCCTCTTCTTTGGGCAGGTGCAGGCTTACTAAAAGGTTTTGCAATCACAACAATAATTGGAATCACGACAGGGGTTCTCATCACAAGACCTGCGTTTTCAGATATGGTTAAGATGATTGAGGGTTAGGTAAAATAGATTAGCTTTAAAAATAAAATTCTTCTTTTTATTTTATGGATTATTTTAATGAAACTCAAAGTACTTTTAAGAACATTTTTCAAAGATTTAAAAAAAGAGATTTTTCTGGAAACACTGGGCAAGCAATGAAAAATTCAAGTTTTCAATTAGCTCAAAATTTAATAATTAAGATTAGCTCATTTTTATTTACTATAGTGGTTGCTAGGTTATTAATGCCAGAATTAATGGGGCTTTATACTTTGGCTTTATCAACAATCATTATGTTTTCTATTTTAAGTGATTTTGGTATTGGTTCTGCATTATTCGTCTTTGTAGCAAAATTAACTTCAAAAGGAAAAGATGCCGAGGCTAAAGGATATGTTAAAAAGTTATTGAAATGGAAAGTTTATTTACTAATTTTTGCATCTGTAATTTTATTAATTTTAAGTTATTTTGTTTCTGAAATTTTTTATCAAAAACCAATTTTTTATGCTCTTTTAGTTGGAGCAATTTATCTTCCAATACTTGGGTTTTTGGAATTTTTAGAAATAATCTTTCATGCAGTTGGGGATTTTAAAAGGACTTTAATTAAAGAAATTCTTCTTCAATTCTTTAAACTTAGTTTTATTCCTTTAGCAATTTTTTTGTTGTTAAAGACAACCCTTTCAGCTAAAATAATTATTGCTCTTATTTTTTGTGTTCTTATTTTTTGTTCTTTGATTACTCTTTTAATTTTCTGGATTCTTGCTAAAAAGAAAATTTCTTTTTTATCTGTTAAGGCAAAAAATTTAAACTTGAAAAAAGTAAAAGGGTTGAAAAAATTTATCCTTCCTTTAACGATAACAATTCTTTCTGGGATTTTTTTTGGTTATATTGATACTATTATGTTAGGTCGTTTTGTTGAATCCCAATTCATTGCTTATTATGGTGTTGCTTTTGCTTTAGTTAGTTCTGCAATTTCTATTCTTAGTTTTGCTTCTTCTCCTTTATTTAGCACTTTTTCTAAATTAGAAGGACCTGTTCTTGAAAAAATGTTTAAGAAATCAAGAAATTTAATCGCTTTGATTTCAATTTCTGCAGGAATACTTACTTATTTTTTAGCTTATTATATAATTAAATTAGCTTATGGTTCTGCTTATTTAACTGCCGTACCTTTATTAAAATGGTTTTCTCTTTTAATTATTATTTTACCAATAAATGGTTTGTATACAACTTATTTTTTCGTTCAAAAAAGAACAGCAATTATGGCTAAAATTATTCTTCTAACAACAATTATTAACATTGTTTTAAACTTTCTTTTTATTAATTATGGTTTAAGATTTGGGATGTTTGAAGCTGTGTTAGGTGTTTGTTTTGCTTCAATAATTTCAAGATTTGTTTATTTTGGATGTTTTGTTTCGTTTAGAAAGAAGTGAGAAGTTTAATGAATTTCAATTAGTATCTTTCTTGATAAATTAGGACATTAAGATTTTATGTGTTTTAAGAAAAATCATGGGGGGCCTATTTTAAAGATTTTTATTTTTTTAAAATAAAAAGACAATTTTATAAAAAATTATTCTGGGAAAGGCATAAATACTTAAAAATTTTATAGGGGGAATGACTAAAGATAAAATTGATCTTGTTTATGTTTCTATAGAGAAAGATAAAAAAGCTTTAGAATTTGCAATTGAATATGCTAAAAAAAATGTTGAAAATCTAGGCAAAATTTTTGTTGTGTCCAAAAATTGTTTGACAACTAAAGCCACATGGTTTTCTGAAGATAAATTCCCTTTTTCAAAAGAAGAAATAAAAAAAATGATGAAAATCACCAATAAAAGGGAAGGTTGGTATCTTCAACAATTGTTAACATATTACTCTTCCCTTCTTATCCCAAACATCTCTGAAAATGTTTTAATTTCTTGTAGCGATAGTTTATTTCTTTCAAAAGTAAATTTTATAGATGAAAAAGGAAAATTTCTTTTTAATATTTTTGAAAATATGGAAGTCCACAAACCTTATTTAAAACATATTCACAATTTATTTCCCGGGATTACAAAATTTCAGCAACAAAGCGGGACATGTAGTTGTGTGATTTTTAATAAATCTATTATTAAAGAGATGATGAATAAAGTTGAAAAAAGAACAGGAAATCTCTTTTGGAAAGAATATTTGTCTTCTGTTGAAAAAAAAGATATTGAAAAAGCAGGAGCTAGCGATCATGAAAGTTATTATAATTATATGTTTTTTTATCATAAAGATAAATGCAAAATAAGAAAATTGAAATGGTTCAATGATGGATTATTTTTAAATAAGAACTATATAAATTTTCATAAATTTTTAAAATATGATGGAATATCTTTTCATTCGCATCAATCAAATAAAAAAATAACCTATTTATTAAATCCCAAAAGTTGGTTACAGTTAATTATTTCTTATTTAAAAAGCGAAAGATAATTTTTATACGTTTTTTAGCCTCATTTCCCTTCAAAAAATTTAGATAAAGATTAAATATTGAAGACCCTTGGTGTGTTGATATGCTTTTATTTTCTTACCTTTTTTAAGGCCTTTACTATCCCCCCAAAGTTATATTTAATTTAGTAATGTCTGCAACCAGATAATCATTTTTACACACCTTTTATCTCAAGTTTTTTATCTGTTAAATTTTGTACAAAATCTCTAATTACAATTCCAGAGTCAATATTGCAAATTTCAATAATCTTTTTCATCATTAATTTTATTATAATATCCACTACCTTTTCAGCACTTAAAAAATCTCTAGTGCTGTTAGTGCCGTACAATTCAAATGGCTTACTTAAATCCTCGTTTCCTAGCCTTTCCATAATATTTGGATATAAAAATGGTTTCTTTTGCGTTTTATTTTACTCTCCTTAATAAATTTGTTATCCTATTTTATTTCTTCTTTTTTCATTAGATCCACTAAATTTCAGCAGCGAACTAATTTTTAGTTGCTTACACATATATTTCTCCAATATATATTAAATAGTTGATAAAAGCTTAAATAGGGTCTATCTATTTAATTATATAAAATGAAAATTAAAAAATTAGAAGCAATTTGTAACCTCAATACTGTAAAAGATGGAAGGGGAGGGATTTTTACTTTTTTACCTAATGATCCTCTTGTAGAATTTAGTTTTGTTTTTATAAAAAAGAATAAAATAAGAGGGAATCATTATCATCCAGAATTTGATGAATATTTTTTAATTACAAATGGGGAAGGAGTCTTGGTTTCCAAAGATTCTAAATATGAAAAAGAGGAATCCTTGTTTATTAGTAAAGGAAATTGTTTTTATATCCCGAAGGGAACCCCCCACGTTTTTTATGCTATTTCAGATATTAATGCTGTTGCTATGTTAACTAAAAAATGGAATGATTGTAATCCCCCCATAGTTCATGAAAATTTAGGTATGGGTAAAGGGGATTTAGGAGATCCGGATTATGAACAAATAAAATGAAATTAAAATTTGGTGTTCTTGGTTATGGGCATATTACTAAAAAAGCTATGATCCCAGCTTTGAAAACTTCTAATTATGCGAAACTTGAGATGATTGGTAGTTGTACAACAAAAAATAGAGAAGGTTTTGGTACATATGAAGAAGTTCTTTTGAATAAAAATATTGATGCGGTATATATTGCTCTTCCTATCGGATTACATGAAGAATGGGCAATAAAAGCAGCTAAAGCAGGTAAACATGTATTAGTTGAAAAATCATCTACAACATCTTATGAATCTGCTAAAAAAATGGTAGATGTTTGTAAAAAAAATGATGTTAGAATTATGGAAGGTTTTATGTTCAAATATCATCCTCAACATCAGAAAGTAAATAAAATAATAAAAGAAGGTGTTTTGGGAGATTTGTTAAGTTTTAATGGTACTTTTGGATCACCTTTTTGGGATGAAAAAAGTATAAGATTCGATAGAAAGTTGGGTGGGGGTATTTTAAATGAAGCATTGTGTTATCCAATAAGTGCGAGTATGATGATCTTTGATGAAATTCCAGAAAGTGTTTTTTGCAAATTGCAAAAATATTCAAAGTTAGATAATGTTGATATAAAAGCGGATATTATTTTTAATTATTCAAATGGAAAAACCGCACATTGTTCTTCTTCTTTTGGAGCAGCATATTTATCAACTTATAGTGTTTGGGGAGTGAAATCATATTTAAATTTAACAAGAGCCTATACTGTTATGCCCAATACCACAACTAAAATTTATTTATTAAATGAAAAAGATGAGATGGATAAAATCATTATTAACTCAGTAGACCAAACGGAATTAATGGTTGACATGTTTTGTAAAACAATTAATAATAGATTAAATTGTGATTTGGAATCTGAGTTATTAAATCAAGCAAGAGTTATGGAAGCTGCAAGATTATCCGATAAAGAAGAGAGGTTAGTAAAAATTTCTGAGATAAAATGAAAGATAAAACGAAAATAGCATTAATACAACCAGATAGTCCTTTTTTATTTGAGCCACTTGCTTTTCCAAGCTTGGGATTGTTGTATGTTGCATCATATCTTAAACAAAAAGGATATACCCCAAAAGTTTTTGATTTAAATGGGGGAGTAAAATTACCTAAGATGTTAGAAGCAGATGTTATCGGATTTTCATCTCAGATAACACAATTCAGAGATGTTGTAAATTTAAAAAACAAATTAAAAGAGAGAAACCCAAATTCATCATATGTTATTGGGGGTTCATTTCCTACGCATAGTCCACAAGAATGTTTAGATGCTGGATTTGATGTAGTGGTTAGAGGTGAAGGCGAAATACCAATGTTGGAGATAGTTAAAAATCATCCAAAGTTAAATAATAAAATAATGTTTTCAAAAACTCATGTAGACCCAAATTTCTTTCCAAGTTGGGATTTAATAGATCCAACGAGGTATAATTATTATTTAAATGGTAAAAAAATGATAAATCTTATGACTAGAAGAGGAAATTGTCCTTATCATTGTACCTTTTGTGCCCAACCTGAAATAGGAAAAAGCCCACTTAGATTTAGAAGTGTAGAAAATGTTATAGAGGAGGTTAAATTTCTTAGAGATAAATATGGTTTTGGTGCAGTTGCCTTTTATGACGATGATGTATTTATTAAAAAAGATAGAGATAAAGAAATTTTTAAAGAGTTGCATAGGCTCAATATACCATACCGATGTATGACTAGAGTTAATTTAGCCACAAAAGAGGATTTACAATTTTTAAAAGATACTGGATGTGCTGAAGTTTGTATAGGGGCAGAAACTGGAGATTCTAATATACTTGAAAACATACTAAAGAAAGGTGCAACAGTAAAACAAAATACAGATTTTGTTCAAAATTGTCATGATATTGGATTAATAGTAAAACCCTATATGATGGTTGGGGTACCAGGAGAAACAAAAGAATCAATACAACACACAAAAGATTGGATAAGAAAAACAAAATCTGATAATTATAAGTTATTTACATTTACACCATACCCTGGGTCTGATATTTATAACAATAAAGATAAATATGATATTAGTTGGGATGAACAAGAGTTAAGGAATGTTTGGTTTTCTGGAACTGGACCATATGGTAATTGCGTAGTTAGTACTTCTTCTTTGAGTTCTAAAGATATTATTAAAGCGAAAAAAGATATTGAAAAAGAATTTCCAAATGATAACACACCTTGGGGGAAGCAACAAAATGAAAAAGACCATTAATCTTTATCCGTTGAAGTGGTAGGGGTAGGAAGTGTAGTAATAAATTAAAAGATATTTATAACCTCTTTAATATATTCTAGTTCTTTTTTCTCAAGTTCTATTTTATAATCTTTCATTTTAATATAGAATTTTTCTTTTTTTCATTTAATTGATTTTTTGAGACTTTTGGTTTTATTATTTGATAGTTAATAATCCTATTTACTTCTTCTTTACTAGAAAATATTTCTTTTAAGCCTTCCTTAAAGCTTCTTGGATGAAACTCTGGATAGATTGATTTTAATCTTTGAATATCAGTTCGTTTTTCAAATGTTCCTTCTGGTTTAGATAAATCCCAATTAATTTCCGTCTTATATTTTAATTCTTTTTCTAATATTTCAGCAAATTCTTTTATAGAATAATCAAAACCTGTTCCAATATTTACTATTTCTTCTGAGGAATAATTATTCATTAAATATATTAGGGCATCTGCGCAATCTTCTGAATAAAGGGCTTCTCTTCTTGGAGAGCCAGTTCCCCAAAGAACAATTTTTTGGTTTTTTTCTTTTGCAAGTAAGAATTTTTTAATTAATCCAGGTATCATGTGTCCGTTCTTTAAATCATAAGTGTCATTTAATCCGTACATATTTGTTGGCATTGCACA
>JAHILJ010000034.1 GCA_018897135.1 Nanobdellota archaeon
CTTCCTGAACCGCCTTGTCTTTGACCGCCGAGGTCTGTTGGGAGTTGAGAAAATCCTGCGCCAAAAGTTTGGTAATTAATATCTGGTAAAATTTGACCATAACCACCTAAATAGCCTTGCTGTAATCCAAGGGCTTGATTCCAGTAAGGTCCGGTTCCTGTGGAATACATTGGAGAGCCAAGGCCTTCTAATGTTTCTTTAAATGGGTTTGTTTTAAAATGCTGCCACCAATTTCCTGCTTCAATAATTTTTTTTGCTTCAAAACCTTTTTGCCCAAGTTTTTCCATAATTTCTTTCATAGGAACATTTCCCATGCCCATTGGAAGTTCTGTGTGTTCCATTCCAAAATTATCAGAAAGATGAACATGTTTTACAAAAGGTGCGATTTTTTCTGTTTCTTTAATAATTGTCTTTTCGTCAAAGCCCTGTTTTCTCAACATATTAATGTGACCAACATCCCAAGTTGCACCAATGAATTTTTCTGCTGTTTTCTCAGCTTGCTTTTGGTTCATGCCTTCATCTTTAACAAGTTGTTCTGCAAATTTTTCCCTAGATTTTACAACTAAATTTTTCAAATCTTCGCCCGTGCTTAATGCAAAACCAGAAGGAGGATTTTCAATGCAAATTAAAGGTGCTTTATCTTTGAATTTTTTATAAGAATTAAAAGCTGCATTACCAAAAGTTTTTGATGCTTGGTCTGTTGCAAACTGTTCAATTGGAACGAACATTTTTGGTGCAAGTCTATTTGAAGATTCTTGAAGTTCTACTAAAAGTTTATGCATTGCCTGTGACTGCCCTGTAACCCCTTTACTTTCTTCTAAATCTTTTTTATATTGTTCATTTAATTCAATTAATTTTCTCTTTTGAACTTCATCTCCAAATTCATAAGCTTTACTAAAAATATTGTTTGCTGTTGTATTTATTTCACTTAAATAATTCTGAGCATCTTGAACTTTCAAATATGTTTGTTGTTGGGAGGGATTTAAGTCAGGTTTTTTTCCTTGTCTTTCAGCTTCCTGAATATAAGGCATTAAGTAACTAATCTGAGCTGCGTTGTTGTTGAGAATTTCGTCTGCTCTTTCTTTATTAAAAAATAATTGAGAAATTTTATTATTCCATTCAGAATCATTTGCAACTTTCAAATTTCTTTCTGGAGAGTAAACCCTTCCTTTTTCAAGAGAAATTTTTTCATGATATTTTTCAGGGGAATTTCTTATTTGGTCCTCTGTTATTTCTCCTCTAAGTAACTTTTCTTCTATTTCTGGTTTTAAATGCTCTTCTCTTCCAGGATAAAATTTTCTTTCTTCTCTAAGAGGAATCATTTGTCCTGATTCTCTATTAATTGCAATTAGTTGTTTTGCTTGCCCAAGCTTTCCTTTTTCTGAATCTGGAATTTCTTTCCATTCTGAACCTGGGATTCCTTCTGCAGAATGAAACACCACTGGAATGTTTCCGTTCGGATCAAGTTCTTTACTTCGAGAAATAACATCTGTTATTTTTCTTTCAGATGCTTCTCTGTTTAATTCGCTAAATCCTTGTTGAGTTATTCCTGCAGTGTCTATTACAGGGCCGTGGACAGAAACTTCTGCTCCGATTAATTTATTTAATTGAGCTAGTTCTTTAAAATGTTGTTTTGGAATTGCGTCGAAAATCTCTGGGCTTACTAAAGCAAGTTCCATATGTTTTACACCAGAGGAAAGTTTTGTAGAAGCGTCCTTGATTATATTCGCTGTTCGAGGATCTGTGGTCATTCCCAAACTTCTGCTCGCAATGTGATATCCTCCTAAATTACTTGAATATGATTTTTCTGGGTCTAAAGAAGAATAACCTCCTTGGTAAATTTCATTAATCTTATAACCACCTACTTTTGCCATTTCTAATTAAAAGAAAACTAATTTATATAATTATTGTTAGCTTTGACTTGGGGGTTTATGGGCATATATGATGTCATGTCTTACACATAAATTTGGTTCATTTCATTCACATTTAATGAATTTTGCCAAACTTCGTCAAGCCAAAATTTTGAAGAAAGTAATTAAGTAAATTATATTTTAGATATTAATAATTTTAGCGACGGAAAAATCTGCGGGACGCGATTTTGGAGTTATATTAATTTGAGCAAATCAGCCTTGAGCACTATCTTAAAGAATGGTTGATAAGGGAAACCTTGGTTTCCTTTATGTTACGAACTCTAAATTGTGTGAAAAGAAGAACATATAAACTGTGTTTATTTTCTTTTTTTTATGAATTTGGATTTAAAATTAGTTATTGAATCTTCAACTGAATTGCTTAATCGTTTAAAGTAGCCAGTCTCTGAACAAGGTTATACGAATCTTCAAGTTAGGTATTCTGTGACTGCTTGGGAAAAAGAGCAACAATCTGTATTGTATGTTTCTGTAGAATATGGGCATCTTTTATGGGAAACGAAAGACAATAAATCCGCGATAAAAAAAATAGTTCCTAAAAAATTCGATTATAATGGTTTAACAAGTAAAGTAAAACTTGAATTTGTTCAATTACCTTCTAGAGTAAAAAATCAACTAAGAGCTTCAAGACAATACAACTAACCTCCTAAGTATAACTTGCCATGCCGTGTGCTTTTTTGTAAACGTCGAATAAACCAAAGAATATTTAAAGATTAAAGATATTCTATTATTAATATATTCCCCGGTATGGTCTTCGGGCAATGCCGGGCAGTTTTATTTTTACAAGTCCTTAACTAAATCATTCATATAAATAAAATCGTCACAAGTTTTCTTTAATGATGCTGAAGAACTACTTTTAAAATAAGCATTTATTATTTTCTTTCCTAATTTTTGGACTTTCTTAATTGCAGGAACAAAATCTTCATCTCCAGAAACAATTATTGCAGAATCATATAAATTTTCATAAGCTCCTGAAACTAAATCAACTGTTAAATGAACATCATCGCCTTTTACATCAAAAACATAATTTCCGTTTTTCCTTTTATGTTTTCTTAGTTTGCAAAGCACAACATTAAAGTCGGGAATTTTTCTTAATTCATTGAAGAATTTTTGTTGCTCCCAGTAGGTCTTAGGATTTACTTGTATGTTTAATGGAGCATTATAATAAAATGTGGAAATAAGCATTTTATCTTTTGCCAATAACTGAAGAAGTTTTTGAAAATCTATTCTGTCAATTTTTAGATTCTTTAAACTATAATAAAGATTACTTCCATCAATAAAAATCGTCACTCTTTCTTTTGTCATAGAATTAGATGGAAAATTGAATTATAAGTTTTGTGTTAATTTGTAAAAGAAGAATAATTATTTAAGGGTTTTGATGTTAGGATAAGCCTATTTCATATTCCCTTTCTTTAAGAGAAATTACGAATTTTTGACTATTAAAAAATGCTCTATTAAAAACTGCTGGATCTCCTCCTTGATAATCTTTCCCTTTAAGATGTATTGATTTTAAACCATTTTCAGAAGGAGAATAAATTACTGTTATTGTTAAAGGATGAAAAGGGGAAACCTTTGCATGAACCTCTGAACCTTCAATAAAATAAGAATCTAAAAAAATTTCCATGTCTTTTTTTAATCTTTCTCTATGAGATTCTACACAATCAAAAGATATTTCTTCCAATTTTATCATAAACTAATGATAAAGAATTTCTTTAAAAGAATTTGTATTCTATAATATATATTTCCCTTTAAGTATAACTTGCCATGCCGTGTGCTTTTTTGTAAACGTCAAATAGGCCGAACATTATTGTGCTTGCGTCTTGTCCTGCGAATTTTCTGAGGTGCTCTTTTTCAATCCAACTATCTGGAATAACAACAACATCTTTTTTTCCTGATTGTTTTGATTCTGATTTTTTTGGTTTAGATTCTTCAGAAGAATTGTTGTATTTTCCTATTAAAGCTAAAAAGGGATTTGCACCACTATCTGATTTCTTTTTTTCAGCTTTTTCTTTTTCCTGAGAATCTTCGTCTAAAAAGAAATTAATTTCTTCTTGAAGTTGTTCTAAACTTTCTCCTGCAGAATTTTCAATAAGTTTTAGAACTTCACTAACATCTGATTTTTCAAGTTCTTGATTTAACGCGTCTAATTCGTCTTGGTTTAATGCATATGCTTTGAAAGTTACTTCTGTTCTGCCTCCGAAAACATAATGAGATTGACCACCAGCTCTTTGAGGAATTCCTCTAAAATTAAATTGAGCTAAAATACAACTATAATAATCTCTATTTGTTTTTAATTTTTGAAAATCTCTCGGTAAATCCCCAGCAATTGCTAATTGTTTTACATCTATTTTTTTCTTTCCTAACAAAGTTAATTCTAAAAGTAAGGTGTTGAAAGTTTTTACAAGAGCTGCGTTTCTGTCTTGGGATTTCATTTCAAGTTGAGATGCTGCTTTCAAATAAGGTTTTGCCCAACGAGAATAAAGTTTTAAACTATTAACCTGACTTCGCAAATAAGTTTTTTCCATTTCATATCTTTTTCTTAATTCACTTTCAGATTCTTTAACCCAAATATTAAATTCAAAAATTCTTGGTTTTAAAATTCGCTTAACTCTGTCATTTAAATCAATCTTGTCGACGTCTTTTTCAGTTTTTACTGCAAGAAATGCGTCCAACAAAGTTGTGAAACCTGCTTGACCAAGGCCCATTGCTTTAAGAGAAGAATTTCCTTTTATTGTATCTACTTTGTCCATCCAGATTTGTTTTAAACTTAAAATTGCAGATTCTACTCTGTCCTTGTCTTCTGATTTTAATGCAGAATAATGTTCTAACCTCATTCGGAAATCTTTTAAATCATAAATTATATTTAGCACGCTTCGCAAAACAGTGTTCACATCGCCGAGAATTTTTGAACCTTGCTGTTGCATTATTGTTGCTCGCTGGCCAAGTTCTGCAAAATGCCCTGAACCTGGTGAAGATGTAAAACTATCTACAAGTTTTTCTGGCGCAAGGCCTAAGTCATTCATTAAATCTAAAATAAAAAAGTAAACTGGCTCGAGTGTTTCAGATGTTGAATCGTAAATTAATTTGTGTTCTGATTCTGGACCTGCTTTTTTTTTATAATATGGGCTCACCTTTTCAATTAATTCATAAATTTCTGCCATAAAAAAAATAAGTAAGTTGTGTTAAAAAAGGTTTCTAATCATCACAACAAATTATAAAAACAAGCTATGTGTTTATTTAGCATGGGATTGTTTAATAAGAACAGAAATAAGGTTGTTGATTTGACTGCACACTTTGAAAAACAAAAAGAAAAAGCAGATCAAATGAGGGCTTTTGCTAAAGAATCTCAGCAACCGGAAACAAATGCTTTTGATTTTCTTGGGAACTTAGCTTCAAGTGCGGGCTCAAATTCTGCAACAGAAAATTCTGAATATGTTGATGTTTCTGGAAATTATGAAGAGAAAAAAACAAAGCTCGCGAAACGACTTTTAGATATGACAAATAAAATGGAAGATTTGTCGAACCAAATTTATCATTTACAGCAAAGAATTGAACTTCTTGAAAGAAAATCTGGAATTCGGGGTTGATTGAATGAAAGATTTATATAATGTTTATTTTCCAAAAATATACATGGAGCAAATAAAAAATGATAGAAATAATCTATAAAAGTTTCTTTATTATAAATTTTATATTACTTTTTATAATCTTTTTAATAATCTTAAATAAAAAACAACAAAAGAGAAAAATAGAAAAAAATCTTGATGTGGTTTCTATATTTCATCATATACATCATTATAAAAATGGAAAAGTAAAACATGAAGTTCATCATTGTGGAGGGGAACATGTTAAAACAAATCCTTCTTTAAATTATATAATAACTCATTGTAAATGTGGAAAACATAAAATTGATGTTAAAGAAGCAATAGGTCATAATTTTACAAATAAGGAAATTTTAGTTGAATTTACCGAATCTTGTCCTGAAGGTGGTTGGCATATTGAAAGTGGGAGAATAAAAAATGATAATTGATGGAGAAGAAATATATGAAAGAATAAAAAATTATAAATTTTTTAATTTAAATAACGAACCACTGGAAAAAAGAGTGAGTAATTTAAATTTTGCAATAAATGATTCTATATACAAAATTGGAAATTTTATATTAAAAGAACAAGATAGAATTCATTTGGCTTATTCAGGGGGAGTTGATTCAACAATTGTTCTTACAACCTTGATAAATCAGGGATTTCCTGTAACAGCCCATACAATTGCAAATAAAGAAACTCATCCAGATATGGCTTATGCAAGTAAATTTGCTTTAGACCTTGCTAATGAAGGTAAAGACATTTTACACAAAAAATATTTAATAAAAGAATCTCAAGAAAATATAGAAAAAGCAAATCAAATATTAAAGGCAGAATTTGATAAAGAAGAAACAAACAAATCAGAAAATTATTATGAACTTTTTAATGCAATAAAATTTGCCCCCCCTAATTTAGTTTGTTGTGATTGTATTGATGAATTATTGGGGGGATATTA
>JAHILJ010000035.1 GCA_018897135.1 Nanobdellota archaeon
AGCAGAAACAGATTGCAAAATAAAAAGTAAAAACATTAATAAGAAAATCAATTTGTTTTTCATAATTAGTAAAAAGAAACAGAGTTAATAAAGTTTATTAGAAATTATTCCTATGTGTTAGACCATGACTTATGTCGATAGGAAACCGAAAATTAGTTCGCAACAAGTTGCTCAAATTAATATAACTTCAAAATCGCATTCTGCAGATTTTTTCGCTTAACATTGTTAATATAAAAAACTTGATAAAGTCTGGCAAAATTTATTAATTGTGAATGAAATGAACTAAATTTACATATAAAATTGGGGGGGATAAATGTTATGAACCTATACATTAGAAATTGTTTGAATAAATAAAATTAAATAAATCTGGTAAAATTAAACTTCCCATTAAAATAGGCGAAACAATAAGACATAAAATAAAAAAGTTTTTTTCAATAAATTTTAGAATCATTTTATTTTCCCATTTCTTTTAATTTCCCAAGAACGTCGTCAAGCTCTCTTGAAGATCTTCTCATCATTGGCCTTCTCATTTGTGGTTCACCAGAAGGCGGAAAAATTCTTCTTGGAATTGTAGGATTTCTCATTGAAGAAGAAAATCCAGGGCCCCCTCTTGGACCAGAAGGTTTTGATTTCCCAAAACCAGATTTTGCTCTAAACCAGAACTTTCTTAAATTGTCTCTAAACATAATTCCAACTGAAACAATAACAATTAAAATTAATAAAATCCAAATCCACAAGAAATTTGAATCTGGGTCATCTAATTCAATACAACAATAGTCTAAATTATCATCACAGTCATAATCTGCTGACTCTTCACTATCACCACAAGGATATTTACAAGTTCCTCCAGATTGTTCACATTCTGATTCTTCAGGTTCTAAAATTTCTCTACAAGTTCCTGTGCAACAATAGGAAGTATCTAAAGCTTCCTTTTCACTGATACTACATTCTTCATCAGATTCACATTCTTCTCCATACATGTCTTCACAAGTTTCTAATGGAAGTTCAATCTTGCAACAAACTTGGCTACCAAAACAATCATATAAAGGAAGAATATTTTCATCTTCACAATCAGAAGAATACATACAAAAATAATCGTGTTCTTCACAATCAGCGTGGGAATTTGTGCCATTTCCATCTCCTCCTCTTTGTGCTTTTCCAGCCCAAGCAGAGAATAAAATAAATGCTGTGTTTTTTATTCCGCCTTGCCAACAACCTTCTGAATCTTGTGAATCCAAAAGCCATTCTAATGCTTTGTCTTTTTCAGGTAATTCATCGTAATAAAAAGGGATAAGTGCTAAAGCTGTATCAAAATATCTGTCGCTTGATTCTTGCCAATAACCTGCACTTTTTTGTTTTTCTAATAAATCATTTTGATAACTTTCTTGTCCTAAAAGAAGTAAAAAAGATTCTGGTAAGTATTTTTCATTACCCTCTAAATTTGTAATTAAATAAGGCATGTAAGCAGAAATATCATATTTTTTTGAATCTAAAATCCAAGCAGACCATAAACTTGTTTCATAATTGCACGAGCTTCCTTCTGTAAAACAAAGAGAGTTTATTTTTTCTGTTGTATCCCCTCCTGCACTTTGACTGCTTGTTTCAGGAGAAACATAAACTGTTATTGAATCTGATTTTTTGTAAAGTAAATTTGTTTGAAAATCTTGATCACAAGAAATTTCAAATTCTTTACTGTAACATGAAGGTGAAATTTGAAGCCAATAATTTCCTGAAGATAAACTTAAACACGAACCTGCATCTGAATCAATTTTTTTATTTTCTGCTATATTTACTGTGTATGTTGAAGAACCGTATGAAACCTCGCAAGAAGTTGCTTCTGAACTTTCAATTTGTAAATACCAATCTAAATCTGTTGGTGTTTTGTTTTTGGACATTAACCATTCTTCTGCATCTTCAGTATTAACCCCTGCTTCATTTAATGCCAAAATTGCTTGAGCTGTTGTTTTTGTTTTGCATTTATCTTCTGGCCAGCAAAAATCAGTGTCTTGTGCAGCTTTAACTTCTGCTTTGCAATCATCTAAAACAAGCAAAGAAAAAATCTGCTGATCTAAAGTTAAATCTTCACAAGTATTATTTATTTTATTTTCTAAACAATCATAAGCTTTGCTGATTTTTTGATCGTCTGTAAGGTCTTCTGCAAAGATAAAAGACATGCTAATCATTAAAGAAAAAACCAATACAAAAATTAACACTTCTTTTTTCATAGGATATAGAGTTAATCATTGTTTTTAAAATTTGTTGTGGGTTGCTTCTTATTTTTCGCAACTTTTTTCTTAACTTTCTTTTCTGAAACATGTTGAAAAGATTTTTTTACAGTGTAATTTACAGGATTTTTGTAACGAAGTTCTTCTTGTGTTGGTTCAATCCCAATTCCTTTATAATAATCTTTATCAAAATTTGGAGGCAAGACAACTTTGTTTCGATAACTCCAATGAAGTTGAGCTTTGATATAACCTTCTTTTAATGAAATTTCATTTTTAGAATTCCAATCATAAATTCTTTTTTCAAGTTCTTCTTTGTCCATTCCAATTGAACGGAAAAAGTTCAACAAAACAAAAAGCCCGCGTTTTCTTCCGTCTGTTAAGCCCTGCAAAATTTTTTGAATGCTTGGGGAGAAATTATTATCTGACAGATTTTTAATTTCAATTTTAATTGGTTTGTACTCAAAATTCTTTTTTTCTTCATTCGGATTTTTATGCTTTTGCCAATCAAGTGCTTCACGCAAAAGTTCAGAAGCTTCACCTTCTTCACAATCTGGAACAAAGTTTTTTATTTCTGCTTTCAAAGGATCTGCTTGATTTAATTCAAACTCACTTATTTTATCAGGGTCTAAAACCACGCTTGCTAAAGCTGTTTTTTCATGTAAAGAATATGGTGCCCGAAATAAATGCCGTGGAGAAACTAAAATTAAATCTAACCCCATTAAATCAAAAATATCTATCTCTATGGATCTAGAAAAGTTATTTTTATTTTGCTTTGAAGTTATATTGCAATTTAAACATTCATAAAGTTCTAAAGAAGATTTTTTTTCAAATTCTTTTTTACACATAGGACATTCATATTTTTTATCATCTCCTAAATCAAGTTTTCTTTCTTCCCCCACACCACATTTTTTGCAAAAGAATTCTGTTAAAATGTATTCTTTAGAAACCTCCTTACACTTTTTACACTTAATTCCCCTTTTTATTTTAATATCTTTAAATTGTTCATAAAAATTATTTGGAAGAGAGGATTTCATTTCTTCTTCTGCTTTAAATCTTAAATAAGATATTATTGTTCTTGGATATTCTGGAAATTTGTCTGAGGTTTTTTCTTCTGCAACTTCTTTTGGAAATGCTTTCCAAGGAATAATTATATGAAAACCTTTTGAACCACTGAATTTAATTCCAATGTTTTTCATTCCATTTTTTTTAAAAACATTTATTATTGAAATGGCAGCTAATTTACTATAATCAAACCATTTACAATCTATATCAATTATTAAATCCCAACCTGTTCGCAATTCATTTGCTTGTTTTTCAGACATTCCTGTAACAAGTTTTAACGGGTCTTGCCAAATTTCTTCAGAGCAATGAAAAGAAGTTGCACCTTTTTTTACAAGTTCAAAAATGTCGTTTGGATATTGAAAACAATCTGGTCGTTTTCCAAAACCTTCAAAAAATCTTGGGATAGTTTCGCGATTTTGGCAAAAGTCAAAAATAGCTTTTTGAATTTCTGGCTTAGAATAATAAAGTTGGGTTGTTTTCCGAATTCGTTTTTCTTTTTCAGAAATTGGTTTTTGGGTTTCTTCCATGTTAAGAAAAAACATAAATCCTTTAAATAAATATCTTATACTAAACAATAACAATACTTAAAAAACAGGCAGTTTTCCCTAATGTATGTTAATTAAATTAGACTCGCCTGCGCTTCTTACAAAAGTCGTGGAAATAATTTCAGAACTTGTTACAGAAGTTAGAATGAAATTCAGTGGAACAGGGTTAAGTATTAGTGCAATTGACCCGGCAAATGTTGCAATGGTTGGATTTAAAATTCCGAAAAGCGCGTTTTCATTATTTGAAACAGAGCAAGAAATTTTGGGAATTAATTTGGACAGCTTGAAAAGAATTTTAAAAAGGTGTGGCTCTGGAAGTTCACTTGTTTTAGAAAAAAAAGAAAATCTTTTACAAATACAAATTCAAGACAGAATTCGAAGAAATTTTACATTAAGTTTAATTGATGTTGAATCTCAAGATGTTGACTTTGATTCAAAAGTTGCAAACATGGAATTCAGTTCTTTTGTTGAAATAAATTCTGTTGACTTAATTGCTTCGGTTGAAGATTGTGCAATTGTTTCAGATGCTTGTTCATTTATTATTGAAGGAGAAAAATTTGTTATCGAGGCAAAAGGTTTGAATTCTGCCCGTTCCGAGTTTTCAGATGACGAAGTAAAAATCCGTGCAGAAAAGTGTAAGGCACGTTATAGTTTAGAATATTTACAGAAATTTTTAAAAGGAGCAAAACTTTGTGACAAAACAATTTTGAATTTTGCAAACGAACATCCGTTAAAAATAGATTTTCTTGCAGAAAACATGAACCTTAATTTTGTTCTTGCTCCAAGAGTTGAAACAGAAGATTAATAATTAATTTTATAAACAAGAATATCTTATAGATATCATGAAAACAAAAAGAGGGCAAGTAACTATTTTTATAATCATCGCAGTTGTGGTTGTAGCTTTTATCGCACTTGCTTATATGGTTTATCCAAAAATAAAATCTAATTTTCAAACAGAAACAAAAAATCCTCAAGCATTTATTTCTGAATGTGTTGAAGACGAACTAAATGAATATGTTGATTTAATTTCAAAACAGGGGGGGAGTTTGGACCCAAAATTATATCTTCCGTATGCAGGATATAATACGAGTTATTTATGCCATACTCCTGAAAATTATTTATCTTGTGCCCCAAAAAAACCTTTTTTACAAAAAGATATTGAAGACGAACTTACAAGAACTATTACCCCGCAAGTTGAAGCATGTTTTAATTCCTTACAATTAAATTATGAAGGAAAAGGATATGACGTTCAAATGGTTCCAGGAAAAATTAAAATTAAACTTTTACCAAAAAAAATTATTGGAACCTTTGATTACAAGGTAACTTTAACAAAAGACGGAACAGAAACATATAATTTATTTAATATAATGCTGGACAACAATCTTTATGAATTAATTAAAATTAGTGATATTATAGTAGAGTGGGCTATTGTTTATGGAAAGATAGATCCTATTTCAATAATGGCTGCTTATTCATACATAGATGTAAAAAGGGAATATCCTACTTGGGGGGATGTAATTTACATTTTAAAAGACAAGGAGGTTGGAGGAGAATTTAGGGTGCTTACAAGAAGTTTTGCATACCCTCCTGTACCAAGTTAAATGAAAAAAAGAATTTTAAAATTTGTAATAATTTTTATTTTCTTAATTTTAATTCTATTTGTTAATGCTGAATCTTGTTGTGAAAAAACAATTAATAATCAATATTGTGTTGAGGCTTCCCAAGAAGAATGTTCTGGAAACGTAGCATATGAAGAAAGAGCTTGTAGATATACTACTTTTTGTAGAAGAGGAACTTGTATAAATCTAGATGAAGGAAGTTGCAGTCGAGATACAGAAAAAGCACTTTGTCTTTCAAAGAGTGGAGCTTCATGGGATGAAAGAGATAGAGATGAGATAGCAGTATGCCAAAAAGGTTGTGCAATCTTTGGAACAAAAACAGCTTTTGTCACAGAAATTCAAGCAAAAGAATTAGCAATGGATTATGGTATTTCTTATGATTTTAGAGAAGATTTAAACAATGAAAGAGAATGCACAAGTTTGGTTATTTCAAAAGATGTTGGTGCTTGTGTAGAAAGAAAGGATTATGAAACAGATTGTAAAAATTATGTTTTAAGAGAAGAATGTTCTGGAGAAAATTTTGAATTTTACTCTGGATTGTTGTGTACTGCAGATGAATTAGAAGGGGTTGATTGTGCTCCAAATTCAAAAGAGACTATGTGTTATGAAGAAGGAACAAGTACTAAAGTTTATTTTAAAGATACTTGTGGTAATAGGGCTAATGTTTATGATGCCTCAATGTTTTTAGGTAATAAAAATGGAAATCCTAAAGAACAAAAAGAATATTGGACATATATAAAAGAACCTAGTTGCATTGTTGATTCTTCTGGTAATTGTGGAGATTGTGATTATATAGGGGGAAGTGTTTGTGGAGAAGCCACAACCCCAAACCCCAAATATGGAAATTCTGTTTGTCAAAGTATGAGTTGCGAATATCATGGAAAAACATATGAACATGGAGAATCGTGGTGCGCAGATAGCCCAGGAACATATCCACACTTACCTATGAAATTAGTTTATAATCCAGCAAACTTAGATCTCACTCAAAAAGAAATTGATAACATTGCAAAAGTGAGAGAAGAATTAGAAAACACAGATAAATATAATATTCCTGGCAGTAGGTATTACAAATTAGTGTGTTGGGATGGGGAAGTTAAACCTTATGAATGCATGGATTATAGACAAGAAATTTGTGTTGAAGAAGAAATTGTTAGTGGATTTACTCATGCAGAATGTGTTGCAAATGATTATTTATCTTGCTCAGATATAACAAATAATGAACAATGTGAAAGCACAACAAATATGTGTAGATGGGTTCAAGGATATAGAGTAGATAGAAAAAATGTTAATGAAAAAGCTTATAAAAATGAACCTTACAACGAAGAAGAACAAGGAACTTGTGTTCCTTTAATTCCCCCTGGAATAGATTTTTGGAATCCGGAAAGTAATGGACAAAATTATTGCACATTAGCAGGATCTATTGTAGAAATTGCTCAATATGAAACACATTGGATGGGAGATAGTATTGATGTTAGTCCCTCAAGAGCAGATGTTAGGGATAAATATTTGGAAAAAACAAATAGATGTTATTCTAGTTGTTATGCAATTCCAGGGTATGGTGTAAATTTTGTAGGAGATGAAAATTATAAAAATGAAATAGAACCTTTAATTAGGGATGTTGGAAGTAAAAACAGAGACCTTGAAGATTTAAAAAAATTTACTAAGGCGAAAAATAGTGAACTTGGAATATCACAAATTGAAGGAAATTTATTTATTTCAGATAGAAGAGGATATTATTGTGAGGGCGCTACAGGAGAAATTTGGGGAGATGAAATAAAATGCTCAATCATAGCAGGAAAAAACACTAATCAAAATGAAAAAAAGATTAGAAAAGCCCCAATTTTCTGGACAAATGAAGAATGGTTTAATAGTATTACAACAAAAACAGGGGCTTTAGGAGATTGTGGGTATAAAGAAAATATTGTTGGAGATTCAGAAGGATCAATACTTTCAGAATATATAACCTCTGAATGGTCAAAAGTAAATAAAAAAGGAGCACCAACAGGATCTTCAACAGAATATAAAATATGGGATGGAAGTGGTTGGATAAAAGAAAATTTTGAAAATTATTTATCAGAAAACACAGGAATATTTAGAGTTGGTGGAGAACCAAATATGACTACTTGTGTAGATGAAGACGGCTATACCTATTACCCAGATTCAAATGGAGAATGTAATGATGATTGAAACAAAAATAAATAAAAAAGGTGCAATGGCATTGGGCCAAATTATGATATTATTAATTGGAGTTATTGCAATTAGTTGGGCTGTTGGTGGCGGGATAGGTGTTGTTCGTGCTGAGAATAAGGGGGGGGGTGATTCTACAAGCTATAAATCTTGCTCAGGAACTTGTCGTAGTTCTTGCCTTTCTGGAGAAACAACTAAAACACTTGTAACCGGGTGTTTAGGAAGCACACCAAAATGTTGTATTTCTTCAGGATTAACAAAAAAAGAACCCCCTGCCCCAGGATCTGGAACACCACAACAAAGAGAAAGTGCTCCTCCAGAATATGATTGGGGGACTTATAATTACTATGCAGACATGGACAGAGATGGCGTTGCAGACACTGGTGTCCCAAATCAATATATAAATAACGATGACCCAAATAATCCCAAAATAGAACCTGGTTTTTGGGATTGGGCAACTAGGATCGGAGGACTTGCAGGTACAGGAACAGCCATAATAACTTTTGCGGATAAAGCGGGGAATAAATTAGGAGGAGAAGTTGGTAAAGAAACCTTAAAGAACATGCCAAAAAGTGACTTCCTTCCAAATCTTAAAAATTGGTTTTTGAAAGGAGGAAAAGGACTTTGGCAAGGAGCAGGGACAATCTTAATGGCATGGCTGGCCTATGCACTTGTAAAAAGTGTTACTGCAAGTATGATGCATGAAAGAAATGCTAATCCAATAAATACTGCGGCATTTTGGACCACAATAGGAGTAAGTGGGTGGGGTGTTGCTGCAATGCTAGGAGCTACAGGCCCCCCTGGATGGGCTGCTGCCGCTATTGTAATTATTGCTGCTTTGGTTACAGGAATAATAACAGGTCAAAGATTTTCTCAAGAAACATTTTCATATATTGTTTCAACATGGCAACCTGTAGACAAAGGAAAATGGTGTGAAAAATGTGATGAATTAGAATATGGTTGTAGTGAATATCAATGTAAAATTTTTGGAAAAGCATGTGGACTTCTTAATCCAGGAACAGATTATCAAAAATGTTATTGGAAAAGTGAAGGAGATACAACCCCCCCAATAATTTTACATTGATATTC
>JAHILJ010000036.1 GCA_018897135.1 Nanobdellota archaeon
CATATTAAATCAGCTGAAGAAATTATTGGAATAAAAAAAGAATTACAAGAAAAATTTCCAAAATTAATAAAAGCTTATGAATCTGTTATGGTTGCAGAAGAATTCAAAATTGATTATATCCCAAGAGGAATAACTACAACTGCTCTTATTTTTGATTTAGATGGAACATTGGTTAATACTGAAAAGTTTGACGGAAAGATATTAAAAAAAATATTAGATTCCTATGGGTTAAGTTCCCATAAAAGATTTAAGGGATATTCTTTAGAAGATTATATTTCAAAAACAACTTCAGACAAACAATTACAAAAAAAGATAAAAAAAGAATTTATTTCTAAATATGAACTGATTTTAAAAAATATTCAAATTGAAATTAATAGCGAACTCTTAAGATATTTGAAATTAGGATTAAGTCCTTTAATTGCTTTGGTTACTGCAAACAATAAACAATTAACAAGAAGAATTTTGAATAAAACAGGACTTTCAAAATATTTTGAAATTATTGTAACTTGTGAAGATGTAAAAAGGCAAAAACCATTTCCAGACCCTTATCTTAAAGCGTTAAAAGAATTAAATGTTTCTCCAGAAAATTGTATTGTTTTTGAAGATTCAGAAGTGGGGGTAAACTCTGCGAAAAATGCTGGAATAAAAAACATAAGAAAAGTATCTTATTAATCCCTAATCTTCTTCTTCCTTATCTTTCTCGTCTTCTTCTAAACCAAATAAAGAAAATATAAAGTCGAATAATCTTAGCACAATTTCAAGAAGAATTGTGAAAAGAAGGTAAGAAGTTATTAAAGTTAAAAAGTCAGGTATTTCGTTTATTTGGCCAAGGATTTTTTCAAAACTGAAAACAGCACCAGGATTTAAAATTGAAACAGCAAGCATTGTAAAAGGAAGGAATTTTGCAAGTTCTTTTGAAAGATCTTCTTTGTAATATGAAGCAATTCTAATAGCTCCGATAATTGCAGCTGAAATTAATAAAATTGTTCCAACTTCTAAACCTTCATTTAAGAAAATAATGAAAATTGTGAAAATTGCAAATGAAATAAAAATTACAACAGGTGAAATAATTAAGTATTCTAAAAAATAAAACAATGCTGCAATAAATTTTGTGAAAAAAGGATGGTTTGATTTGTTATATTTGTTAAGGTCTAATCCAAGAATATTTTTCTTTGCAATAAAACGATAGCCGTGCCAAATTATAAGAGCATAAGCAAAAATTACGAGGATAAGTAAAAACAGTCCTACAAAATTCTGTGCCCAATTAGGTAAAAGAGAAACAAATGCATTATATGCTCCTACAATTCCTACCGAAGAACTGCCAATCACTGCTTCCATTTTTTAAGGTGGCTAAAGATGTTTATAAATATTTTTACTTGTTTTGTTTGGTTTTTAATTGCACTCGCAAGCTCGTGTAATAAAATTAATATTCAAAATCAAAGTTCTTATTAATAATTTATTAAATTTTCGCGAACATTGTGAGTGAGACAATTTTCCTAATTTTTCGATAATAATGTCTTTACATTGTATGATGAGCGAATAATATATAAATAAGTTTTCATTGGTTTGCTTATGATAGATATAAAATTGGTGAGAGAAAATCCTGAACTTGTTAAGGAAAATATAAAGAAAAAGTTTCAGAATGAAAAAATTGTTTTAGTTGACAAGGTTTTAAAGTTGGATTTGGATTGGAGAAAGTTGAAAAAATCTGAAGAAGATTTACGTGCTGAAAGAAATAAGGTTTCTGAACAAATTAATCAAGTTATTAAATCTGGGAAAAAATCCGAAATTGAAAAATTGAAAAAATCAGCAAAAGAAATTCCTGGAAAAATTGAAGTTCTTCAAGAAAAAAGAAAAAAACTTGAAAACGAAATTCAAAAAATAATGTATAAAATCCCTAATATAATTCATAAATCTGTTCCAATTGGAAAAGATGAATCTGAAAATGTTGAATTGAAAAAAATTGGGGAACCAAAAGTACCTGATTTTGAAATTATTAATCATGTAGACTTGGCTTTAAAATTAAATGGTGTTGATTTTGATACTGCAAGGAAAAATTCTGGAAATGGTTTTTATTTTTTAAAGGGTGATGTTGCAAGATTGCACACAGCTATTTTATTGTATGCAAAAGATTTTATGATTTCAAAAGGTTTTGAACTGATTGTAACACCTTATATGATTCGGTCAGAAGTTGTAGATGGAGTTATGAGTTTTGAAGAAAAAGATGTGATGATGTATAAAATTCAGGACGAAGATTTGTATTTAATTGGAACTTCAGAACATTCTTTAATTGGAATATACAAGGATAAAAAAATAAATGGCAAAAATTTGCCTGCAAAACTAACTGCTTATTCTGCTTGCTTTAGAAAAGAAAAAGGTGCTCATGGAATTGAAGAAAAAGGTTTTTATCGTGTTCATCAATTTGAAAAACAAGAAATGATTGTTATTTGTGAACCTAAAGAAAGTTATGATTGGTATGAAAAAATGTTGCAGTATACTGTTGATGTTTTTAGAAACTTGGACATTCCTGTTAGAACCTTAGAATGTTGCTCAGGAGATTTAGCTGATTTAAAGGCAAAGTCGTGCGATGTTGAAGCTTGGAGTCCAAGGCAAAAAAAATATTTTGAAGTTGGAAGTTGTACAAATATGGAAGAAGCTCAAGCAAGAAGACTGAATATAAAATATGAACTAAAAGGTGAAACAAATTTTGCACACACTTTAAACAATACTGTATTAGCTTCACCAAGGGCCTTGATTGCTTTAATGGAAAACAACCAACAAAAAGACGGCTCGATAAAAATTCCAAAAGTTCTTCAACCTTATATGGGTGGAAAGAAAAAAATTGAAATTAAAAAATAAAATGGTAAAAACACAAAAGTTAAATGCGATAAAGTTTGGGATTGCAGGGGGATTTATAACTGTAATTTGTATTTTTTTAACAGGGATGGCTATGCTAATTGGACCAAGATACACACCTAGCTTAGCAAATTTCTTTAATCAAATTTATGGAATTTTTGGGCTGCAAACTAATTTATTTGCAGTTATTTTAATATCAATTTTAAGTTTTATAGACGGATTTATATTAACATTGGTATTTGCATTAATATATAACAAATTATAAGTTAAAAATTGAAAGTAAATCAAAGATTTTCATTCAAACATGGAAACATATCTGAAAGGAGGTAAAATGAAAAATAATCAAAAAATTGTGACAATGGTGGTTTTTGGAATTCTTGTAATTGGCTTTTTAATGTGGCTTCTTCCAAATTATAATGTTTATTCGAGAGAACTTAATGGAAAAGCGCAATTACGTGAAGCTGAATGGAACCGACAAATTGCAATTCAAGAAGCTCAAGCTTTGAAAGAGTCAGCAAAACTTAAGGCAGAAGCAGAAGTTATTCGGGCACAAGGAATTGCAGAAGCTAACGAAATTATTGCCGGGAGTTTAACAGATGAATATATTAAATATAAATTTGTCGAAGGATTAAATGATGGAAATACAGAAGTTATTTATGTTCCTACAGAAGCGAATTTGCCAATACTTGAAGCTAGAGGGTAAGTTTTTATAGTTTGTTTTTTTTATTTATTTTATGAAAAGAAGTGATAAATATTTTTTATTAAGTTGGAGAAAGGCTTGGATAATTGTTGTATGTTGGTTTTTAGCTGTCATTCTACATAATTTATTTTATGCTTTGTTTAAATCATATTTTGACGCAACAGGCGGAGACGAGCCTGTGTTTTTTATTATTGCTATAATTTTAATTCCGATTTATGTTTTAATTTGTATTGTTTATAGTTTAATTGAATTAATTAAAAGGAGGTTAAAAATGGTTAAGAAAAAAATTAAGAAAGAAAAAGCAGGAAAACTTGATGCTGGAAAGTTGGGTTTAGCAAGCGGAATTTTGTTCGCAGCTTGTGTTTTTCTAATGACTCTTTCAGCAACTTGGATTGGTTATGGTCAACATTGTGCTTTGTCAATTCAAGACATTTATGGATTTTTAGGATACAGTATTAGTTTTGTTGGAGCAATTCTCGGGGCTGTTTATGCATTTATAGATGGTTTTATTTTTGCGTGGTTGCTTGCTTCGATTTATAACAAGTTGCTTTGATGATATTGTAGGAAGGAAAAGTTTCTTAGGAATTCTGGGCATAGCGAGAATATTTGGTTTATAATAATGAATTTTGCTAAACTTTGTCAAGCCAAAATTTTAAGAAAATAATTAAGATAGTTTGATTTTGCATATTAATAATTTTAGCGACGGAAAAATCTGCCAAAGGCGATTTTGGAGTTATATTAATTTGAGCAACTTGTTGTAACCTAATTATGAATAAATATGGTGTTCTAAAATATAGTAAGTTTTAAAAAGAAATTTCTGAATCTAATAATATTCTTATAGGTACTTAAAATGACATTAAAAGATTTAGAAAAAATTTTGTTTAAAGGTTTGCAAAGAAAAGCAAATATTGTAGAGGGGGATCTCTTAAAATTCTTTATTGAAACAGAATTAGCAGATAATGAAAAAAGAGCAAAAGAATATTTAGAAGAATGGAAAAAGGCAAGAAAAATAAATAGTGATCCGTGGGATTTGTATATTTCTTGGAGGATAAATTCTCGTGGAAAAAATACTTATAGAGTTCAAAAAAGATTTAGCTACTTTAGAAAACCTTAAAAATCGTTTTCTTTTATAATTGGTATGTGCCTACGTGGTCTAACGGCTATGACACAACCCTGTCGCGGTTGTAACCCGGGTTCAACTCCCGGCGTGGGCGTTTGGTATTTTGGTAGGGCGTTAAAAGTTTGATGTGAAAAATTTGAGGCATTTATTAGAATAAAACGAATACCCCAAAATATGGCAAAATCCTCCCAAAATATGGCAAAGTTTAAATAATCCAAATCTGTATAATTATCATGAAAGCAGAAAAGAAAATATATGAAGCATATCTAAATTCAAAAGAAAATAAACTTTATTTCAATCAATTAAAGGAATTTACTCAATTATCCAATAGTTCATTGCAAAATGTCCTGAATAAACTTCTAAAAAACAAAATTATAAAAATTGATAAAACAAAATCAAACACCTTCTACCAAATACAAAACAAAAAAATATTTGCCTTAAAATTTTCTGAAATTGCAATGGATAAATTCAATGATTTAAATTCAGGAGTAAAAGTTCCCTTAATAAATTTTCTAAAAAATCTTCCAAAAGAAATTTATACAATAATTTTATTTGGTTCATCTTCAAGAAAACAGGAAAATAAGGAAAGTGATATTGATTTGTTGATAATCTCAGATAAAAAAACTGACTTAACAAAAAATAAAAAAGAGGCAGAAATAATTTCAAAATATAATATCTCGTTATTTAATACAACATTAAAAGAATTCATTGAAAATAAAGACCATGTAATAATTCAGGCAAGAAAAACAGGCTTTCCAATATACAAAGAACAAAATTTTTATGAGGAAATTTTAAATGAATATTGAACTAATTTTCTCAAACAAACAGAGTTTGGAGAAAGGGATAAAATTTTACTTAAACAAAAAAATAATTAAAAAAATCCCAAAAAATAAAGAATTAGTAAATGCCCATATAGAGAAAGCAAAACATAATTTAGAATTTTTTAACTTGAATAAAGAAAAGTCAAAATTCAATGACTGGCTTATTGTTGCTTTATACTATTCTTTATATCACACTTCCTTAGCATTGATAACAAATAAAAATTACTCTTCAAAAAACCACAATGCAACAATTCTTTTATTAATTAAGGAATATTCAATAACTAAAGATGAAGCTAATCTGATAAATGAACTTTGCATAAACAAAGAAGATGCAGAGCTTTATACAAACCTTAGAACAGATAGAAGAGATGCAAGTTATGCAACAAATATAAAATTTTCAAAAGAAAAAATAGATGAATATAAAAACAAGGTTTTAGATTTTATAAATAAAGCAGAATTAATATTAAAAGAATGACAGAATCACAACAACTTGTAAACAAACTATGGAATTATTGCAATATTCTTAGAGACGACGGATTATCCTATGGGGATTATGTTGAACAATTAACATATTTACTATTTCTAAAAATGGACGATGAAAGATTAAATCCTCCTTACAATAAAAAATCAGATATTCCTAAAAAATATAATTGGGAATCTTTGCTAAATAAAGAAGGAGCAGAATTAGAAGCACACTATATTGAATTATTAAATGAACTTGGAAAAGAAACAGGAATAATTGGAGTAATATTCAGAAAAGCTCAAAACAAAATTCAAGACCCTGCAAAACTCCGGCGATTAATTGTAGATTTAATTAACAAAGAAAATTGGTTGAATTTAGAAGCTGATGTTAAAGGTGATGCTTATGAAGGATTATTAGAAAAAAATGCAGCAGATGTTAAAGGCGGAGCAGGACAATATTTCACACCAAGACCTTTAATTAATGCAATTGTAAAAGTTATGAAACCTGAACCTGGAATGAAAATCCATGATCCAGCTTCGGGAACAGGAGGATTCTTGCTTTCAGCATACAATTACATCAGAGATAATTACAAACTTGACAGAGACCAAAATTTAGAATTAAAACATGATACTTTTTCAGGGAATGATATTGTTCCAATGGTTGCAAGATTGTGTGTTATGAATTTATATCTTCACGGAGTTAACGGAGAAGATTCTCCAATAAGTTTAGAAGATTCTCTAAAGAAAAATCCAGGAGCAATTTATGATATGGTTTTAACAAATCCTCCTTTCGGGAAAAAATCATCCGACTCTATTGTAACCGAAGAAGGAGAATCATCAAAACAATCAAAGCCAATTATAAGAGATGATTTCTGGACAGAAACAAGCAACAAACAATTAAACTTTTTACAACATATAAAATCAATTTTAAAAACAACCGGAAGAGCATCGATTGTTTTACCTAATAATGTTTTATTTGAAGGCGGGGCAGGAGAAATTATAAGAAAAAAATTAATGGAAACTTGTGATTTACATACAATTTTAAGGTTGCCAACAGGAATTTTTTATGCTCAGGGCGTTAAAGCAAATGTTTTATTCTTTGATAAAAAACCTGCTTCACAAGATTCCCAAACATCAAAAATTTGGATTTATGATTTAAGAACAAATAAACATTTTACACTTAAAGAAAATCCCTTGAAAGAAAATGATTTAGATGATTTTGTAAAATGTTATAATTCAGAAAACAGGTATAAAAGAAAAGAAAGTGAAAGATTCAAAGTTTTTGATTACAAAGATATTCTAAAACGAGATAAAACAAACTTAGATATTTTCTGGCTTAAAGATGAAAATTTAGAGGACTTAGATAATTTGCCAGACCCAAAGATAATTGCAACAGAATTAACAGAAGAACTTGAATCTGCGTTGGAAGATATTAAAGAAATTAATGAAAATTTAGAAAATTAATCTTCCCCCTACTTTCTCGGCGTGGGCGATTTTATTCTTATTTTTAAAAGAATTAGATAAACTATTTAGATAAATTGTATAAAGATTTTAGATGAAAGAAAGTTAAAATCGCCGAAGGCGACAGTATCTACATTGGAGTTTACAACAAATATATAAGTGGATAATCTTTTATTTTAATTATGAAACTTTATCATGGTTCTCCACAAAATTTCAATATCCTGAAACCTCAAAAAGCAAGAGGAATTAATGAATTCGAAAACATAACTGGTGTTTTTCTAACTAAAACTTTTCTTCATGCTTCATTATATGCAATCGGAAAAACACTAAAAGGAAAAACAGCTTTTGGAGTATCTAAAAACAAATTAGTAATTTTAGGAAATTTAAACCCAAAAGCAGGGTATGTTTATGAAGTTAAAGTTAAAAATCCAATCAAAGGACACTTAGGACAATATGCTTCAGAAGAAGAATTAAAACCCATAAAGAAAACAAAAGTGTTTCCAAAAGATTACGAGCAGTATTTTATCAGAGTAAAAAGTAAAGAAGAAATATTAAAAAATCTAAGAGCAAACTCTAAGTAATATTGCACATAACATCTATTAAATTTACCCCCCTACTCTTTAGGTGTGGGCGTATCTCCATGATTAAGGTAAAATAAAACTCTTTAATAAAAAAGGATTCTCAATTAATTTTTCAAAAGGCATTTGTTTTTCAATTATTCCAATAGACTTTCCATATTCTCTTGCAGTTTCTAATTCAGGATACCCTCTACTAAATTTAAACATATGATTTCTAAACATTACATACATAACCTTATCTTTAACTAAATGAATGTAAAATTTAGGTTTAATGCTCTTAATTGCTTTTTGTACAAATTCTTCCTTATTTTTATCATCTACTTCTATATGGTACCTATCCTTTTTTATTTCAATTACTTTAACTAATTCTAAAAGTGATTTTTCCTCTAAACTATTTTTAAGAATAACTCCTTTCCATGTCATTTTAAAAATTCTCCA
>JAHILJ010000003.1 GCA_018897135.1 Nanobdellota archaeon
GATAAATTAAAATATGAAGAATTTGAAATAACTTCTCCTCCAGAAAGAGGGGTAAGAATAATAAACACAAAAACAGAGGACCCTAAGAAATGTGTTCCTGCATTTACTAGTTTAGAAATTAAAGTACAAACAGATGAATATGCTTTGTGTATGATTGATACAAAAAGAAAAGAAAGTATGGAGCAAATGACTAAACTTATGGATGAAGGAAATTATTTAACTCTTAACCATACTTTATTTATTCCAAGTTCTGCAACAGCAAGTTTAGAACAATTAGAAAATATGGGATATGTTCTTGAAGAAGGAAGGGACTATGGATTCTTCATTAAATGCAAGGACGATAATGGAAACGAAAACCCATTACATTTCTTAGTTGAGTTTTGTATTGATGATGGCCCAGATACGAATGCACCAATCATAACTGGAACAAGCAAAGAACAAAAAGATTTTATAAAATTCAATGAAACAGAAACTCCTTTAACAGTTTATTTGAATGAGCCTGCAACATGTAAATGGGATTTCGAAGATAAAGAATATAATTTAATGGGGTATAATTTTGGTAGCTGTTCTTCTCCAGAAAGTTTAACTTACTGGTGTTCTGGAAATTTAACAGGACTAAAGAATGACCAAGAAAATAAATTTTATATACGTTGTAAAGATAAACCTTGGTGGACTGAAAAAGATTACGAAGAAAAAAACGTAAAACAATTTGCAAATGAAGAATCTTATCCTTTCGCATTAAAAGGTACAAGATCCCTTTATATAGATAAAATTACAATAAATAGAGAAGAAAGTGGTGCAAAAATAAAAGATTCCGCTAACCCCACAAAAGTTACTATTGAAGTAAAAACATCAGCAGGTGCAGAAGAAGGCGTATCAACTTGTTCTTATTTAACTAGCCGGGAAAGTTGGTCAGAGTTTTCTAATGGAGGAACTTTTGAACCTTCTTATAAAAACTTTGAAAGCTTCTGGTTAAGTGCTGGAACATATAAAAGAGAAATAAAATGCTCAGATGCTGCAGGAAATTCAGACACAGCTGAAATTAATTTCACAATTGAAACAGATAGAGAAGCGCCAATAATTGTGCGGGCATTTAGAGAAGGAACTTCTTATCTAAAAGTTATTACAGATGAAGAAGCTGAATGTGTTTATAGTTTAAATAATTGTAATTATGAATTTGAAGACGGAATTGAAATGATGACAAATGATAATCTTGAACATTTTGAAGATTGGAATACAAACCTTGAATATTCTATAAAGTGCAAAGACGAATACGGGAACCAGCCAGAACCTAACCAATGTAACATGGTTGTGCGAGCTTCTGATTTTTAATAAAACTTATAAGTCTGATTTTTCTAATTACTAAGATTAGCTCGCAATAAATTGCTCAAATTAATATAACCCCAAAATCGCCTCTGGCAAATTTTTTCGCTTAATATTTTTAATGTAAAAAACTTGACGAGTTAGTTTTGAACTTTTAATTGTGAATAAAATGAGCCAAGCGAGTTACAAATCCTGAGCAAGGCAAATTTAATAAAACTTTATAAGTTCTATTGATTTATTTTATTTATGAAAACAAAAGGGTATGATATTAAAAAAATACCAAAAACAAATTTGAATTATGTTGAATTGTATTCAAAAGAATTAAAAGAAAATCCAAAACTATTTTCTCAACAAAAAATGTTGATTAATTCGCAAATAAAAGCAAGTAATTCTTTATTTAAAAATTTTGGAAAAGGAGAGGAATTTAAACAAAATGCAAGGGAATCTCTTAAGGGAATTAAGTTAATATGAAAACAAAAAGAGGGCAGATGAAAATGTCTTTTGGAATGATTTTTTCAATTATTTTAATTATTATTTTCTTGATTATTGCATTTTATGCTATTCAAAAATTCTTGGATTTACAACAAAATGTTCAAGTGAACCAATTTGCAGATTCTTTAAAATCAGATGTTGACAAAATGTGGAGAGGTTCGCAAGGTTCACAAGAGTTCACATATTCTTTGCCATCAAAAACTAAAAGTGTTTGTTTTGCCGAAGACGATTTTGAAAACTTGGTTGTTAAAGATAACGAAGGGGCTTCTTTATTACGAACAACAATAAATCATATTGATATTGAAAAAATTCTAGATGGTTCTGACAAATTTTGTCTTGAAATAAAAAAAGGTAAAGTTTCAATAATACTTAAAAAAGAATATGGGCAAACATTGGTCAATGTAATCCAAAACTAAAATGAAACATTTAAAAATGGACGATTGTTCATTATATTGGACAAAGAACAATAAAAATGGACAAGATTCTAAAAGTTTTTTTTGAACATCCTGAAAAAGAATTTCATGTTAGAGAACTTTCTAAATTACTTAAAAAATCGCCTACAACTATTTCAAAATATTTAAAGGAATTTGAAAAAGAGAAAATTCTTCAATCAAATGAAAAATTAAACCATTTATTATTTAGAGCAAATATTGAAAATAAAAAATTCAAGCAATTAAAGGCAAATTATAATTTAAATGTTTTAGAAAATCTTGGGTTAATTGAGCACCTTGTAAAAGAATTTAATTATCCTGAAACAATTATTTTGTTTGGGAGTTTTTCTAACGGGGAAGATTCCCAGAAAAGTGATATAGATTTATTAATAATTAGTCCTTTGAAAAAAGAAATTGATTTAACGAAATTTGAAAACCGTTTAAATCGTAAGATTCAAATATTTGTTCGTTCAAAAGAAGATATTAAAAACATGAAAATAAAAAATAAAGAACTTTTGAATAGCATTGTTAACGGGATTGTTGTGCATGGATTTTGGGAGTTATTCAAATGAAATTTGAAGATTTTATCAAACAAGGGCTTGTAAGAAATTGCTTTGTAAATAAATCATTAATAAAATCTTTGTTAAAAAATTCAAAAAAAGACCTTCTTTTTTTAGAAGAACTGAAATTAACAGAAAATTCTGTTCGAAAAATAACAACAGGATATTATGATGTTTTAAGAAGCATTTTAGAGGCCTTTTCTATGAGCAAAGGATATAAAATTTATTCGCATGAAGCATTTACTTATTTTTTAAAAAACAAAAAAGAAAACCTTCTTTCAATTAAATTTGATAGATTAAGAAAAATAAGAAATTCTATAAATTATTATGGAATGGAAATTTCGTTGAAAGAGGCAGAAGAAAACATTATTGAAACAAAAGAAATAATTAAATTATTAATTAAAAAATATTTGGGTGATTTTAAATGAAAAAAGCATTTTTACAAATTTCATTTTCTTGGCTTTTTGCAATAATTGTCGGCGTGTTTATTTTATTTCTTGCAATTTATGGTTCAACAAAAATGATTAACAGTAATAAATATCAATTAGATGTTGAAACTGCAAAAAATATAGAAGTTTTATTAGGCCCTTTGGAAACAGGTTATGAATCTGCAACTGTTACAAGCATGAATCTTCCAAGGGAAACTCGGATTTACAATGAATGTGAAAATTACACGCGGTTTGGAAGTCAGACAATTTCGGTTTCGCAAAAAAGTTTGAACAAATGGTCTGAAACTTCGGACGGAAGTTCGATTTCAAATAAATATATTTTCTCGACAAATCCTGTTGAAGGAAAGCAGTTTTACTTGTTTGCAAAACCTTTTGAAATGCCATTTAAAGTAGGTGATTTAATTTACTTAACATCTGCTTCTGATTTTTATTGTTTTAAAGATGCTGACGAAGAAATTGAAGATGAAATCTCAAATTTAAAAGAAAACAATCCAACTTTAAACATGGGTGTATTTCCAAATTGTTCAGAAGATTCAATCAATGTTTGCTTTGGAAATGCTTTGTGCGAAATTAATGTGAATTATGATGGAAAATATGTTAAGAAAAATTCAAAGAAAATGGTTTTTGAAAGTGATGCTTTAATGTATGCTGCAATTTTTTCAGACGTGGAAAACTACGAATGTCAAGTTCAAAGATTAATGCAAAGAACTGCTCAACTTGCTGAACTTTACAAAGAAAAAGAAAATATTATTTCAAAACAAGGTTGTGAAGTTAGATTAAGTTCTGATTTGGGGAGGTTGATTAATTTAATAGAAACTTCATCTAGTTTAAGAAATATTTGGGATTTTGCAGAAGATATTCAATTAAAAAATGAGCGTGCTCAACAGTGTAGATTATGGTAAGAAAAGGACAATTAAAAATACAGCAAATGGCATTTATGTTAATAGCAGTGACTTTATTTTTTGCATTAATTATGATATTTTTTCTAGCTTTTCGGTTGTCCGGAGCAAAAGGGTCTGCAAATCTTTTAGCTGAAGAAGGTGCAATGATGCTTGCGACAAAAATAGCAAACTCGCCCGAGTTTTCGTGCGGGAAGTCTTTTGGGAACCAAGTTGATTGTGTTGATGCAGATAAAGTTATGGCTTTGAAAAAGGATCTTTCAGAATATTCTGGGTTTTGGGATGTTTCAAATATTGAAATAAGGAAAATTTACCCAGAAGGCAATGAAACCTGTACTTCTGAAAATTATCCTAATTGTAATAGGATTTTAATTGGAAAAGAAGAGATGACAGGAACATATGTCCCAAATTTCATTTCCCTTTGTAGAAAAGAAGCTATAGAAAACCAACCTTATAATAAATGTGAGCTTGCCTTAATTATGGTGGCATATGAAAGCAAATGAAAACTAACTTAAATTGTCTCGCTTTCAGCGCGAAATTGATAAATTATTAATACAAAACCTGTTATTAAATAAAACACCAGATTTAAAGTTATTAATAGTTAAATAAACCTGAGTGAATAAAGTGAGCGGGCAAATTTAAGGCACAAACCAAACATTCAATCAAAAACTAAATAAATTAAAAAACACTTGCAAAAATACAAGAACAATGAAAACTAAAAGAGGACAGGGTCGAAAAATTAAAAATTTTTCTCTGCTATCCTCTAAAAAAGGACAGGAAGAGATGGTAGGATTTGTGCTGATAATCATAATTGTGGCTGTGATTCTCTTGATATTTTTGAGCATTTCATTAAAAAGCCCAAACAAAGGCCAAGACAGTTACAAGGCAAACAGCTTTGTTCAAGCATACTTACAATATACAACAACTTGTTCTATGAGAGACCCAGAATATCTTTCAGTGCAGGACCTTGTTTCAGAATGCATTAAAAAAGAAACTTGTTTAAATGAAGAAAAAGCTTGTGACATTTTGGAAGAAACTTCAAAAGAAATTTTAGAAAAAAGTTGGATTGTTGAAAATGAAAGTTTGATTCAAGGTTATAGTTTAAGAATTATTTCAAATAATAATGAAACTTTATTTATTGAAAAAGGAAATTCTACAAATAATTATCAAGGCGGTTCGCAAAAATATATTAAAGGTGGAAAAAACATTGGAATTTTTTTCAATGCTTATTATTAGGCATCGAAATAGTAAATTGTATTAATATTATAGGGACACCAAAGCTTTTATAAATAAAACCATAGAAAAAAGCTGTTTTCTGAAAAAAATTAGAATTTTTGACAACAACCTTTTTAAACAAAACCTCTTAGGACTATTGTAACCTGAAGAGGTCTACATGGGGAATTAAATCATACTCAACTTAAAAATTGTTAACCCTATGGCAATTTTTAAGAGAGCGTTGTCATAGACAATATGTTTTATACAATTGAAAGGAGGTTAAAAATATAGAGATGAAATTTAATTTTAAAAAAATTTCGGCAATCGGAGCTAGTTTACTATTGACAGGTCTAACTATGGGCGTTGCTGCTGCTGCAAGTTATCCAGAACCATTTGTTTCAGGAGGAGTTGCTGACGTTGCAATTGTTTATGGTAGTGGTGCATATGCATTAGATGGAATTCCAGCTAAAAGCATTCAAGATGAATTAGCTACACATGTTAGTGGAAGTTTAGTGGCTTCAGGAGAAAATGTTTACCAGTTTGAAAAGACATCAACTAAGCTTCATTTAGGTGATCATTATGTAAATATTACAACAACATTAGATGATGACTCAGATGAATTACCTGTTCTTTTAGCTGCTGGAAAATTTATTGATAATGATAAAGATGAATTTGACTATACGCAAAAGATTGTAATGGGTGCTCTTGGGCAATTAACAATGTTTGATGATAATGATTATAAGGCAGATACTCCAACTGTAGGATTTAGAATTCCTGCAAGTCAGAACATTCTTACTTATACATTAACTTTTAGTGATACTCCTTTAATGAGTGATTTGCCTACAAGTAATTTGCCTTTAATGGGTAAGAATTATTATGTGCTATCTAACACAACAACAACTTTGACTTTATTAGATTCTGCTGAAACTGCTATTTTATCAGAAGGTGAAACAGCAACTATTGACGGAAAGGTTGTGTCTATTGAATATATTGGTTCTACAGAAGTTAAACTAAATATTGATGGAGAAACCACAGCAAGTTTAGCTGAAGCACAAACCCAAAAATTAAAAGAGGGTTCTTATATTGGTATAAAAGATATTTTATACAATGCAGTGCAAGGAGCAGATAATAAAGTTGAGTTTAGTATTGGAAGTGGTAAATTAAAACTTACAGACGGTGGTTCTGCTGATGTTCAAATTAATGATAACTCTGTATCTGGTGTTGTAGCTGACTTTAGTTTAAGTGGAGATACTTTAACAAGTATTAACATTACTTGGTCTGCAGAAGATGATTCATTTGTCACAGATGATTCAGATTTGACTATGCCAGGATTTGAAATTGTTAAACTTTCTTATGGAGGATTAACATATCCTACAGAAGAAGTTATTGAAGTTCAACAAGGTGGAACAACTTATGCAACTTTGAATGATTTTCCATTAAAAGATGGTGTAAAAGATATTGATTTCCTTTATGGAGACAGCACATCTTTCACAGCTCTTGGAAAAGATGCAAGCAATGTATTTGTAACAGATGCAAATAAAGATGGAAACATTACATTTGATAAAGACACTGATGCATATTTTGTTGTTTCATGGACAGATACAAAAGATGCAGAATCTTACTTAATGAAAGCCAATGGATTTACAACAGATTCAAGTTCTATTGATAGAGTAGATATTGAATATTGGTCAGATGGAGCTTGGGTTAAAAAGAAAGCTAGTGCTAAAGCAACAGATACCTTAACTATAGGAAGTATTGGTTTAACTCTTGGAGCGGTAAGTAATTCAGGAAATAGTGTAGAAATTTGGAATTCAAGTGCAAATACTGCAACTTCAATTACAAGTTTTAATACTTTGTATTCAAAAGAAGGTATGACTTTATATCTGCCTTGGGTAAATAGTACTGCTACTAATATAACAAATACTACAACTTATTCAACTGCAGCTCTGGCATGTGCAGCTCTTGGACTTCATAGTGGAGTTGGAGAAATCTTCACAGGAACTTTAGCATATAATTCAAGTACACTTTCAGTATCAACTACTGCTTGTGCTACATCTTGGACTTTAAATACAATTGAAGAAGATAGAACTGGAGCTAAATATTCTGGTGATGCTATTAACTTAACTCTTGGATGGGATAGTTCAACAACTGCAGAAGTAGAAGTAAGTGATGTTGTAGGTGAAGAAGTTACATTTGCAGAAATTGGAAGCACTAAAGTGGAAAGAAGCTTTATGTATTCTGCTCTTGCAACAGAAATTCTTTGGAATAAACCAAGCACAGGACAAAAATCTGTGAAATTGATTTATCATGGAGATGAAGTTGCTGGTGATGCATACATATCTTCAGCTGATGCCACAATGGCGGCAGGAGAAATTGGAACTGTTCTTTACACAGATGCAGAAACTGCTAGCTACAAGGAAAAAAATGTAATTGTTGTTGGTGGAAGTTGTATCAATGCTGCTGCTGCTGCTTTAGTTGGCGGTAGACTTTGTGAAGGTGCTTGGACTACTGCAACTGGTGTCGGAAGTGGACAATACATAATCAAAGGTTATGCTACATCGTCAATAACAAGCAAATTTGCTTTATTGGTTGCTGGATATAATGCTGCTGACACAGTGAATGCTGCTACATACTTGAGAACGCAAAACCCTGATTTAAGTGCTCAGTTTATCGGACCTCAATAAGTTTATTTTATTTTTTTCTTTTTCTTTTTTTTTAATGGAGTGGCGGTAGCCAGATTAAATAGGAATATTTATAAATAAGTTATTTCTTTAATATTTAATTAAGTCCATGGGGATAGGAAACTAACCCCATGTTTTTTATTAAAATGACTTCTAAAAAAAGAGTTGCTATTTACATTGATGGGAGTAATTTTTATTTCTCTATAAAAAAGGCATTTAACTGCAAAGTTGATATTGAAAAATTTTGCAAAAAGATTGTTGGTAATAATGTTTTATTAAAAATAAATTATTATATCTCTCCTGTTGGGGACAGCAATCCTAAAATGTATGTAGAACAGCAAAGATTTTTTGAAAAATTAAAGAAGATAGATAAAATAAAAATTATATTTGGAAAATTAGAAAAAAGAAAGAGGGATGGAAAAGTTTATTATGTTGAAAAAGCAACTGATGTAAATTTGGCTTTGGACTTATCTTTAGATTCTCAAAAAGATCTTTATGATGAAGCATACTTAATCTCAAATGATGGGGATTTTTCTGGAGCGGTAAAATCTGCAATAGGATTTGGTAAAAAAATCATATATCTTGCAATAGGAAATAGAAAATCTATTTCTTACCA
>JAHILJ010000037.1 GCA_018897135.1 Nanobdellota archaeon
GAAAGGATTCGAACCTTCGTAAGCACTAAGCTAACAGATTTTGAGTCTGCCCCGTTTGACCACTCCGGCACGCCCGCCTAACAAACAAGTGTGCTGGTGGTTTAAAAAACCTGTCCGGCACGCCCGCATATTAATAAAAATACCAGAATTTAATCATATAAAAAACTTTAGAAATCTACTTTAATTTTTTTCCAAGCTCAGCAAGGTCTTTTTTCAAAGCTTCTGTAGACTTTTTTAAAATATCTTCAACATTCATTTGTCCAAAAGATTCTATCGAAATTATTAGTTCACCTGTTTTATTAATTTCAATATCTTTATTCTTTTTTACACAAACTTCTTCGCATTTGTCTCCAACTTCTACTTTTTTATTATCTAAAACAATAATTTTATTTCCTTTTTCTTTTATTTCGTTTTGAGGGCAAAGCCGTTTAATTTCTTCAGATAAACTTTTATCCATTTCTAATTCACAAACTTCTCTGTAAAACATTAAACCAGGAGAAAACTTTGCATGCTCGTTTCCTTTGCCAAATCTTCCTGTTGCAGTTAAGCTGAGCTCTTGGCCTTTACTTAAAGCGGTTAATGGAATTTTATCATAAACAATTTCAGCGCCTTTTATTTCCCCAGAATAAACAAAACCTTCTTTTTTTGAATCTAAAATTAATTTAGTCTTTTTTTCATCAATATCTTTTTTCATTTTAATTGGCACTAACCCAATTCTGTGTGCAACAGTTTCGTCGTATAAAGGAGAATCGTTTTTTGAAATTTCAACATCTTCAACAGCAAAAACAGGAATTTCATTCACATATCTTCTAATAGCGTTTGCTAAACTTTCTGAAAGTTCTGTTGAAAAAACAATTGAGTTTTCTTTTTTTTGAATTTGTTTCATATTATTCTTTGTTAAATTTGTTTTTTAAATGTAATCCTAAGGTCTTCTACCCCTTCTCCCGCCTTTCTTTTTTGGTCCACCACGTGGAATTCTTGTTGTATCAAGGATATTTAAGATTTTAAATCCTTCACGTGTTAAACTTTTTATAATTGCATGTGCACCAGGTCCTGGAGCAGGACTTCTGGTTTTTGCACGAATTCTAACATAAAGAGATTTAACATTTAAATCTTTTAAATTTTCAGCAATTCTTTTTGCAATAAACATAGCAATTGTTGGATTTGCTTTAAGACGATCGTGCTTTGTAACCATCCCCCCAGTAATTTTTGTTAAGGTGGTTCCAGACATATCTGTTACATGAACAATTGTATTATTAAAAGAAGTATAAATATGCATAACTCCTTCGTATTCTTTTTTCTTCTTTTCTTTTGATTTTGAATCTATTTTTTCTTCTTTCTTCTTTTCTTCAACAACTTCTTCCTCTTTAACTTCTTCTGTTTCTTCAATTTTCTTTTTAAGCATCTTGTTCTCCTTCTACTTCTTTTTTATCTTCAACCTTTTCTTTAATTTTTTTGTTTTTCTTTTTTATTAAGATTTTATCTTCAAGTAAAACAGGAACAACATAGGAAGGACTATCAACAGCACGACCTTTTATTAAAACTTTTTTATGTGTGATTAATTGTCTTGCTTGTTTTGGGGTTTTTGCAAGGTTCTTGGCAATCAAAACAGTTTGAAGTCTCCTTTTCAAATAATCTTCAACATTTAAAGAAAGCACTTCTGCAAGCGAATTAACTTTAAGCCCTATTTTTCCCAGTCTATCAAAAAATTCTTTTTTTTCAATTTCACCACTCGAAATTAAATTTTTTGCTTTTGTTCTAATAGAATTTATTTTTTTTTGTGCCCTCCAAATTTCTTTTTTATTTTTCAAACCAAAAATTTTTTTCAATTTTGCTTCTTGTTCTAATCGTTCTTTATCAAAAGGAGTTTTCGGTCTTGAATATTTTTTATGCTTTCTTTTCATTATCTCTTACCTCCGACAGGGGGTGAAGGCGCTTTATTTTTCTTTTTGATTCCGCCAGCTTTCTTTCTATTCTTTCTAAAGTTGCTCCTTGTTCTTTGTCCTCTTAAAGGCAATCCTGCAGCATGACGAATTCCACGATATGATTTTATTTTTTTTAAACGTTTAATATCAAATTCTTTTTTTAATTCTAAATCACTCCCAACCAGATATTTGTTTTCACCAGTTTCAAAATCTTTTAAACGATTAAATAAAAATTCAGGAAGTTTTGGATTTTTAATAAATTAAGAAATCCTTGCAAGTTCTGTTGCCGTTAAAGAACCAATTGTTCTATTTTTATCAATTTTTAGAATTTTGCATAATGCATTTGAAACACTCCAAGAGATTCCTTTTATTTTTGTCAATCCAGCATAAATTTTCATTTTACCTTCTATGTCTTTTGATAAAATTCTTACAATTCTTTCTTCATGTTGTTGTTTTTCTTTTTCATCCATTTTAATTTGTAAATAAGTTATATCTTTCAAGACCTGTCAACTCCTTAAAAATTCTTTTCTCAATAGCTTTTTCAGGGTTTGGAAGATTTTGGACACGGTTTTTCAAATCTTTAAAAGATTCAAAAGGTTTTTCTTTTCTTTGTTTTAATATTTCTTGCATATGTTTTTTCCCTAAACCAGGAATTAATTCAATTTGATGAATTCTTTTATTTATTGCATCTGCTTTATTAAAAAAGCCCACAAATTTTTCTTCGCCTTCTTTAACAATTTTTTTCAAAAAATCTTGCAATCTTTCTTTTGCAGATTCTGTCATTTTTTCTCGTTTAAGTCTGCCAAGGATATAGTAAATTTTATCTCGTTTACCCTCGCCAATATAAACTTTTTCTCCAATCTCCAAATCAATTCCTCTTCGTGGAACCAATTCTAAAAGAGTTAGATTTATTTCACCTATAGCTTGTGCTAAAGGCATTAACTTTCCTTCCAAAGGATATCCGTTTGGTAAATATTCTAGGACTATTGCAAATTCTTCTTTTATCATTTTCTTTATCTATATTTTTTAATAATATTAAGTATTTTATTTGTTTCATCTTCATTTAGTCCAATGTCCACGAAAATTTTCATAATATCTTCTTTATCTTCAGGCATTAAATCAATTATTTTACTTAAATGTCTAGGATTTACTTTAACAAGATCTAGTTCTTGGATTTCCTTTTTTAATTCAGCAACTTCTTTAGGTTTCATCTTTGTAAATTTTTTAATAAACCCAGCTAAGTCTGTGTCACTATCGCTGTTTTTTCCAACATACGCGCTTGCTTCAGCCATGCTTAAAGGATCGTTATTTTTTATCATCTTTCTTAGATTCAATCTGCTTTATTTTTTTTAAATGTATTGGCTCAATAATATATGTTTTTTCTTTGTTTTTATCATTAATTTTTACTACATAAGACCTTCCCCTTTTTTCTTCAACAACCCCTGTTCTTCCATTAAGGGTTTTCGGGAATCTTGGTTGAAGGGCACGTTCTGCCACAACAGAAACTGTCTCTCCTTGCTTTAATCTTTGAAAGTATCTACTAAGTTGAAGTTTTCCCCTTGTCCGAATCTTTTTACGTCTAACCATAACTTACCAAAAAACATTCTATTTAAAAAACTATCTTTTATAATCCAGGAAAACTATTTGCAGAATTATCTGGGTTTGTTCTTGAATGACATAAATCTCCGTTATCTCGAGCATTTTCCATATTTGATTTTATTGTATCAAAAAGTTTTTTCCCAAAAGAACGAATTCCGCACCTTTCACAAAAGTCAATTACACTTTCTTGTGAAATTTCAGAACTACAATAAATACATTTTTTTGTCATTTTCCTCTTTTAAGAAATTAAAAATTAAAATTAGTTTTTAAATATTTGCGTGGATTTGTGTCATACAAGTTTATAATCTTTTTAAACTATTAATTTGTTATGAAAATAAAAGATCTCCCAAAACAAAATAGGCCAAGGGAAAGATTTTTAGAAAAAGGTCCAGAAGCATTAAGTGATGCAGAACTTTTTGCAATATTTCTTAGAACAGGAACAATTGGAGAAAATGTTACAGAAATGTCAAATAGATTAATTGCAGAATATGGTTTAGATAAATTATTTGAATGCTCACTAAAAGAACTTCAAAAGATAAAAGGAATTGGACCTGGTAAAGCAATGCAAATTTTAACAATAGCAGAGC
>JAHILJ010000004.1 GCA_018897135.1 Nanobdellota archaeon
GAACAAGTAAATTATGCTATGAAAAAATATTCTGGAAAAAGAACAGGAATGGCTGAACTTCCTATAGATAGATTAATTAAGAAAATTAGTTCAAGAAAATCTCAAAAGGATTTTGATTCAGGTAAGAAATATTGATTAAATCACACAAAACTTTAAGAAGGTATTTAACAAAAATATATTATGAAGTTTAAAATTAAAAGCGGGGTTGACGATTAAGAAATCGTAGCAACTTTCCATGGCAATAAAAGTTTTTAAGAATTTTTTTAAGAGAATTTTTACAGGTCTTTTCAAAGGAAAAAAAGATATAAAGTTGGGTTTTTATGGTCCTCCAAATGCAGGAAAAACAAGTTTAGCAAATCGAATTTGTAAGGACTTTACAGGTGAAGAAATTGGAAGCGTGAGTAAGATTCCGCATGAAACAAGAAGTGTTCAATTTAAAGAAAAAGTTGAAATTGAATATAAAGGGAAAAAAATGACTTTCAAAATGATTGACACCCCGGGAATTGCTACAAAAATAGATTATGAAGATTTTTTAAAATACAAAGTTGGAAAAAAAGAAGCAAGGATTCGAGCAAAAGAAGCGACTCAAGGTGTTATTGAAAGTATAAAATGGTTAGACGACATGAATGTAGTTGTGATTGTTTTAGATTCCACGCAAAATCCTTACAATCAAGTGAACATAACAATTATTGGAAATTTAGTCGCAAGAAAAATTCCTGTTTTAATTGTTGCAAATAAAATTGATTTGAAAAAATCAGATGTTAAAAAAATAGAATCTGCATTTCCAGAATATGAAGTTGTTGGAATCAGTGCGAGAAAAGGCGAGAATCTTGAAGAATTTTATGAATCAGTTTTCAAGTTAGCTAAAAAAGTAAAGTAAAAATTAAAAACTCAAAAAACTTAGTGGTAATATGAAAAAAAAGAGGGAAAATAGAAAGCTCAAGAAAATAAAAGGATTTACTATGCAGTTCCTTCCTTATTCTGAAATAAAAAATTTAGATAGTGATGAAAGAATAAAAAAGATTTTGAAAATTGTTCTTGGAAATTCTATTTTGATTTTGCAAGGAAAATTAAAACCAGAAGAAGAATCTCGTTTGATTGGTGACACAATGGCGATGATTGAACATGTTCCAAATTTTAAAGGAATTGAACTTGCCGTTATTGCTGGAAACGGGAACGAAGGATTTTTTGGAAAAATAAAACATAACATTGTTAACACTCTTTCTGGAGGAGAAATTGGAGCCATTACAATAATTGGTCCTGCAACAATTGTGAAAGAAATTAAAAGAGACCCTAAAAAGATTGAATTGATGTTGAATAAATAGTAGGAGCAATAAACAAATGCCTCCTGTTTTACACATAAATTTGGTTCACTTTGTTCACAATTAATGAATTTTGCCAAACTTCGTCAAGCCAAAATTTTAAAAAAATAATTAAGATTTCTTAGAATTATACATATTAATAATTTCAACACGGAAAAATCTGCCAGAGGCGATTTTGGAGTTGTATAATTTGAGCAACTTGTTGCGAACTAATTTTCGGTAGCCTAGTGACATACATTACTTGGTCGCACAGGAATAGAGAAGACACCTAATAATTTTAATCAACCCAAAACACCCAACCCAACAACACTCATTTCATTCATCTTCTTTTTGTTTTTCTTTAACCAAGAATCAACAAACTTTTTCAAATCAAAATCAATTTTTTTTCTAACAAAAAGTCTTTTCTTTTTAACAAAAGTTTTTTTATGAATTTTCTTAAACGCCAAAACATTTTCTTTGTCTTTCTTAAAAGGTCCTGAAATCAAAATTTCTTTTTTAGGTTTCACAACAAAAAAATACCGTGCAGATTGCTCGTCGTTATAATTAAAACCTTTTTTCTTAATTTCAAAATATTTCAGAATTTCTTCTGTGAAATGATTGTAAAACTTGAAAAGTTTTGTCCCCGCAATATCTCCTGATTGCTTGTTAGTTTTTGTTTCAATTAAGACAAATTCATAATTTTTATTAACAGCTTCTTTTTTCAATTTTTTCAAATCTGTTTTTTCAATTTCAAAAAACTTTTCACAAGGATTTTTCAAAAACATTTTGCATTCATTTTGAAATTTCAAAAAAGTTTCTTTAGATAAACAAGCCAACGCATTTCGCTGTTTGTAAGTTGGGTCAATTAAAATAATCGGCGACTCAAGTTTTGAAGCATTTAAATCCATCAGCACTCTTGATTTTTTATGTAATTTTTCAATATCAATTATTGTTTTTTCAGTTTTTATTTTTGAGATTTCTCTAAGGAATTTTAAAAAACTTCCATAATAATATACAAGAAGTTCTAAAGAATAACCTGAAAAACCTTTGATATACGATTCAGCTCCATAACATTGTCTTGCAAAACAAAAAGCTTTTGCAAGTTTAATATCATCGAGAATTTTCTGTGACTTTACTTTTTTATTTATATATCTTACATGCGAATATGAAAGGTCTGTGATGTTTTCAGCTTGCTTCGGATTTGAAACTTTTAAAACAGGAACAAGTTCAAAATAAAAATCTTTCCCAGCTTTTATCTGGAAATAATCCCGTGAACCATGAACTTTTTTAACATTCCCAAAATCTTTCAAAACTTTCTCAAGTTTTTCTGAAATCTTTTCTCCTTTTAAAAATCGAATAAAAATATCAATATCATATTTGTCTTTTTTTATCAAAGTTTTTTTTGCAAAACTTCCTCCGACAAAAAGCTCTGCTTTTACTTTGCTTTTTATTTGGTTCATAAAAACCTTTAGTTCTTTCTCAATTTCCTTAACTTTTTCTTTCCCGGGCTTAATTTCATCTAAAACTTTTTTAAGAATTAAATCAATTTTTTTCATAATCTACATTAGAAGAAAGGGTTTTTATATTTTTAGAGATTCATTTCTTTTTCTCTTCAAAATTCTTAATCGCGTTTAATCCTTTTGAATTTAAAGTTGAAGCTAAATCAATTATGTATTTCCCTTCCTCAAGTTTGTAAATCAAGGGCCTGTCTTTTTTAAACAAGTTAACAAGGTCAATTTCGAACTTTCCAGAACCAGTCACACGAACAGATTCGATATCTAAAATAACCGGTGCTTTCTCGTCTGTGATTCCTGCCATTTCTCTCACGTCTTTTTCAACCTGTTTTTTGTCTGCTTCAGGAATTTCAATAGGACTTTCTTTTATCTTTTCTAATTGTTCTTCTCGAATGTAAAAGAAAAATCTCCCCCCGCAACCTGCACATCCTTCTATCAATTCTTTATTTGCTTGAGGTATAATTCTAGAACATCTAACACATTGGTGTGGCATTTTTCGTTTTGACTATTTTTATTAAACCAA